>DAOVDC010000021.1 GCA_030669695.1 Candidatus Bathyarchaeota archaeon | reverse complement strand
GCCACAGTCTACACATTTCCCCGTATGCTTCCTTGGTTCTTCCATCAGGTCAAACCCTCCTCCAAGCATTAATAGTTACTATTATGAATTATACCTATGAAAGCTTTCACAAGCCGAAACTAATGTTAATTATTCATCATTCCGTAATTTTATGTTTAGCCCATATTCTGCATGTGCCCTCGTTGGAAACCATGCATGCACCTTTCGGAGTCTGCGGCGTACAAGCCTTCATGAAAAGAGGACATTCGGGAGGATTAATCTTTCCAACTATAACCAAGTGGCAGAGGCAACCAGGCAACAAGTCTCTGGAACCTTCAATCTTTATGTCATACTTTTTTCTCGCATCATACGACACGAATTCTTCTCTAAGCACTAGCGCAGAGGAAGGTATCGTTCCCAGTCCCCTCCAACGTTCGTCCACTACCTTGAACACTTTTTCGATTAGTTGTTGAGCCTTAACGTTTCCCTCCCACTTAACACAGTGAGGATACTCGTTTTCCAACAAAGCCTCACCATCTCTTACTTGCTTAAGCAACATAGAAATGGCAAAAAGGACATCCAGAGGCTCGAAACCAGCCACAACGGTTGGCATATGATAAACCTTAGGAAACATCTCATAAGCCTTCACTCCAATAATAGTGGAAACATGCCCAGGTGCTATGAAACCGTTTATTTGCAAGCCTTCCACGCCGAGAAGAAGCTCCATAGCAGGTGGAATCAACCTATGCGAGACAAGGAAGCTTAGGTTCTCAGGCGGCTTGTTAAGAACTTCCACCGCGGTAGATGGAGCCGTAGTTTCAAACCCAATTGCAAAAAAGACGAAATCTCTATTCGGCTCTTTCTTCGCCATTTTTACAGCGTCTTCCACACCGTACACTATTCTCACGTCTCCGCCCGACGCTTTTGCTCCTTGAAGCGAAGTTTTGGAGGCTGGAACTCGAATCACGTCACCGTACGTTGCAACAGTTACTCCTTCAAGAGCTAAGAATATTGCCTCATCAATATCGGCGGCTGGAAGAATGCAAACGGGGCAGCCAGGTCCAGCTATGACCTCTACTGTTTTGGGAAGGAGAGCCCGGAGTCCATGGTGAGTTATGGTCCATTCATGAGTGCCGCATACGTGGCAAAATTTCACGTTGTAAGAGGGAGCTAGACTTTCAATATGATCTGCAACCTTCTTTGCTAAGGCGGGGTCCCTGAATCTTAATTGCTCTTCCATCGGCGCCATAACCTTCATACACAATGGACTCTCTATGTTTTTTAGGGATGTTCTACTTCTACACGCCACTCCATAACTGAAATGTCCTTAAGCACGTTCACTCATACTTGAGAATTTCTTCCCATAACCGAAGGGTTTCTTCTGCAGCTTTCCTATCAATTACCTGAATAGCGTATCCTGCATGGACTAAAACGTATTCTCCCAATCGAGGATTCACAAGCGTGACGTTCACGGCTCTCAAGACACCCTCGCCGAAGTCAACCTTCGCGGTGTTTCCCTGAATTTCGATCACTTTGGCCGGGATTGCGAGGCACATTTTCGTCACCTAATCAACATGTGTCCGAAATAAATCGATTATGGTTACTGGGCGATAAGGCTTGCGGCGATTGTTTGACCGAAGGCGATGCCTCCATCTCCCGGCGGAACCATGTTATGAACTACGAATCTGAAACCGTTTTTCTCAACGTTTTTTCTAATTGTTTGCGTGATGTGCTCATTGTATGCAACTCCGCCGGAAAACCCGATTGTTTTGACATCTAGTCGTTCAGCATTCTCGATGGCCAGTTGGGCTAGACCATTGGCAAGGTAGGATTCGGCGGAAAAAGCCAAGTCAGCAACTGGCTGTTTGCTTCTTTCATTAAATATTTCATAAACGAGGAGTGTAGTGTCAACAGTGTTTCCTCTAATTTCAGGTGTTATGTCTAAAATGTCCTTCCCCTCCATGGCAACAGACTCCAACTTCATCGCGGGCTCACCTTCATAGGTACGTTCATAACATATACCCAGCATGGCAGAAACAGCATCTAACACCCTTCCACAACTCGTAGTTTTGAGCACTGATTCTTTCTCCAACTGTTTAACGATTATTTGGGCCTCTGTTTTTCCATGCGGAAAGCGTTTACTTTCGGATAGTAGCCATCCCTCAACATCCGCCACGCCGTGAAGCATTCCGGCAGCCATTCTCAACGGATACAACGTTGCTAGGTCACCCCCAACCATCGGCTGCTCTTGAAGGTGGCCTAGACGCTGAAAACCATCTTGGTTGCAGTACAAGACTTCTCCACCCCACGCCTTGCCGTCTGAACCATAACCGAAGCCGTCGCAGGCTATGCCCACTATCTCGCTGATGTCGTGTTCACCCATTAGGGATGCTATGTGCGCATAATGGTGCTGAACTGGAACAACCGGGCATTCAAATTCATTTCCCAAATCACTGGCCAGCCTTGTCGTGTTGAATTTTGGGTGCAGGTCGCAGGCTATGAACTCGATTTTGCTGTTCGTTAGTCTTATCAAGTGATTTACGGTTTTTTTCAAGAATCTAAGGGTTTCTAGATTCTCTACATCTCCGATGTGCTGGGAAACAAAGGCTTTGTCTTGCAACAATACGCAAGAGGTTACGTTAAGTTCTGCCCCAACGCCTAAGACGCAACTGTTTGCTGGACGTTTAAGGCGTATTGGCTCAGGAGCGTATCCCCTCGATCGACGAATCAAGCTTTGATTTTCACTGTGGAAACGGACAACGGAGTCGTCGCATCTATGGGCTATAGCTCTGTTGTGAAATAGAAAGAAGTCGACCACGGCCCCCAGTCTTTCTACAGCCAACTGATTTTCTGCCACAATCGGTTCATTGGGCGGATTAGCGCTTGTCATTACAAACGCGGGTTCACGTACGTCGTCGAACAGCATATAATGTAGGCCAGTGTATGGGAGCATCACTCCGATGTTGTGTAGCCTTGGAGAGATTAATTCTGAAAGGTAACAGTCGTCCCTCTTCTTTAGGAGAACAATTGGTTTGATGTACGAAGTAAGCAGTTCAGCCTCAGAAGAGCTTACCTCTGCGAACGCCTTTACTGTTTCAAGGTCGCGAGCCATGATTGCGAACGGTTTCTGGGTTCTATGCTTAGCTTTTCTCAATCGGGCGATGGGTTCAGACTTGGTGGTTGCGGTGGCGACGTGGAAGCCTCCATTTCCTTTGATCGCAACGATGTATCTCTCCTCAAGCAGTCTACCCGCCTCTCTGATAGGGTCTTTTTGTTCTATGGGTTGGCCGTCGTTAGCCGTAAGATAGACTTTTGGGCCGCACTTGTTGCATGCCACTGTCTGTGCATGAAACCGACGGTTGGACGGGTTTCCAAATTCCTTGGAACAGAAATTGCACATGGGAAATTCTTGCATCGTGGTGTTTGACCTATCGTAGGGAAGTCGCTCGATGATGGTATATCTGGGGCCACAGTTGGTGCACGTGATAAAAAAGTAGTTGTAACGTTTGTTTTTCGGGTCTCTAAGTTCTCTTAAGCATTCATTGCATATTGAAATGTCTGGCGGGATGACGGATCCTGAAAGCTCTACGTTTTCAGAACTCTTGAGGATGGTAAATTTTTCAAATTCGTTTTTGTCTTCGGCATAGTTCGTGGTCACTTCGTAGATTCGAGCGAGAGGAGGTTTTTTCCCTTTGAAGTCTTCAAGAAAACGATTAACATCGCCTTTCTTTCCTTCTACTACAATCTCTACGACCGCGTCTCCTCGGTTTCGCACGTAGCCAACTAACCTATTTTTCACGGCGATACGATAGATAAAGGGTCGAAAACCCACGCCTTGAACAATACCGCTTACTTTGATTTCAGTACGCAACCAGTGATCGAACTCCTTTCCATAGGCACCTCGAGACTGCTTGCGTCCAATATATTTTTTGGTTTCGCCTCAAAGTAAGCGTGACTGAGGAAGCATTCTTCTTCAAACATGAAAACATGTAATCTATCGTGTTGTCGGTAGAATTCTTTCTGCAAAAGCCTTAACAGAAATCAAAGTTTTGTTTACTGGGCCACCAAAAGAGTTATCGTTTGAGGCATTATCATTCCACCATGCAATGTGCCGACTCGAGATGAAGCTTCTTGATAGGGAAGAAAGCTTTCATTCGCATTGAAAACATCGTTGCTTCAGCATCCATTAACCAAGCTATCAGCCTGCAGTCTATAGTTAAGGCCTTTCCAAGAGTGGAATATCGACCGACGGTTTTTCCTGGGCTTGTTTTCAGGTTAAAGAAGCCAAAGACCGCTACTCTAATCTTTAAAACGGGTAAGATGGTTTGCACGGGAGCGAAGTCGGAGAAAGAGGCTAGAAAAGCTTTGAACAAGGTAGTAAAAAAATTGAGGGCTAATGGAATAGCAGTCTTTGGAAAACCATCAATCGAGATTCAAAACATAGTAGCCTCTATAAGCTTGGTAGGCGCGATTGATCTTGAAAGAGCAGTTTACAACCTTAAGAGAATTATGTACGAGCCTGAACAGTTCCCGGGCGCGATTTATCGAATGGACAGTCCCAAAGTGGTGTTCCTCATATTCTCCACTGGCAAACTTGTATGTGTAGGCGCGAAAAAAGAAGCAGAAGTTTATGAGGCCGTAGACAAGATTCAGAAGATGCTGGAAGAAAACAACCTCCTCTATTATCCTAACTCGACTCGTGTGTAAAGATGCTCCAGCAAACTCGAGAGGTCAGCAAGATACGAATTATGCGTTTGCCAGATTTTTTGACACCAAAAGAGTTATCGTCTCAGTTGCCTTGGACAAAGGAATGGATGGGAAAACTCTTGGCGAATGGTGAGGGTCGTGAGATTAACATTCAGAACGTCGTAGCCTCAGCGGCCTTCAATCAAACTCTAGAGTTAGAGGCTATAGTCAAAGCTTTTCCAACAGTCGAGTACCGACCGGAAGTTTTTCCTGGACTTGCCTTTAGGCTGAAGAGGCCCAAGACGTGCACCCTCATCTTCAAAAACGGAAAGGTGGTGTGCACCGGCGCCAAGTCAGAGAGGGCGGCTAGAAGGGCGATCCTGAAGGTTGCTAGAGAGCTGACGGCGGCCGGCATAATCATCATCAGAAAGCCGGAGATAAAGATTCAAAACATAGTCGCCTCCGGAAGACTCGGCGGGACGATTGATCTTATAGACTTGTGCGAGCGAGCACACATGGGCGGAAGGCTCATGTATGAGCCGGAACAGTTTCCCGCTGCGATCTACCGGATGGATAACCCTAAGGTGGTGTTCCTCATATTCTCCAATGGCAAGATTGTGTGTGTGGGCGCCAAGAATGAGGGGGCGGTTTATGAGGCGGTAGAAAAGCTTCAGAAAAAATTGGAAGAAAACGATTTCATTCCTTATCTGGCGCCAGACGAATGATGAAGGAGGCGGCAGATGAAAATCAATTCTAACCGCCAATCGAACATTAATGAGCAAACATCACGATAACGAGTTTTTAGGCTTCGGAGCAACTGCACCGCCAAACGTTGTTCCAGAATGGATTTTCAAAGCACTGTTTTTTCCGCCTATAAAAACGAGGGGATGAAATACTGGTGGAGGCGCCCTATGGACTAAAGAGAGTTGAGGCTAAGTCTCTGATTCGCAGAAAAACTTCACTGTAATTTTGCTTTCAGTTTCTCTTCTATCGTCTTCAGCTCTCCATGCTCTAAAATACGGATACGTGTTTTAAGTCTCACGCTCAAACCTAAACGCTTGAAAAACCAGAGCAGTTGCTCGCCATTCACTGGGCCTTTCAGTTTCCCCGTAGATACTAGCTGAGCTAAAGCTTCTTCGATTTGAGAAACAGTCTCAGGATACTGGCGTTCTGCAGCGTTCAAAACTTCTAAGCCTCGACCGATCAGAACTCGGCTTAACACTTTCTTGGGATTTCCTGTTTCCTTTTCTTTTCCAGCCTCTTTTGCTAGCCAGCGTTTTCTCATCTCGAATAGTTTTCGACGTTTCCACCGTTCTAATTCCTTATCTTCCGGCAAGACGTGTTCACCGTCAACGCTATGACAAGAGTTTTCTCCCTTTTCGTGTTTTCGCATAATGAGATTCATATCTCAAAGTTGTTCGCTACCAGTATGTTTTTTAGCAAGATGTTTAAGAGATTGAAAAATAACATTTATAGTTCAATCTGTAGAGTTGCTTAGAAGCTATGTCAAATGGGGAAGTCGAAATGGCTCAGGAAGAAGCGAAGGTAGGAGTGTACATTTGCCACTGTGGAGGGAACATAAGCGATACGGTGGATGTGGAAAAGGTGAGAGAAGCCGCTGCCAAATTTGAAGGGGTAAAAATTGCGGAGACATACGAATATGTGTGCAGTGACCCTGGACAAGAAATGATAATAAAGGGGATAAAAGAGCAGGGGCTCAATAGAATCGTAGTGGCCTCATGTTCACCGCGGATGCACCTTGACACTTTTAGGCGAGCGGTGGAATCGGCTGGTTTGAATCCGTATTTCCTTGAAATGGCAAATATTAGGGAGCAGTGTAGCTGGGTTCACGACGATAAGGAGGCTGCAACGTCTAAGGCTATTGACCTTGTACGCGGGGCGGTGGAGCGCGCCCGTTACCTCGAGCCGTTAGAGACGAAGAGCATACCAGTGAATAGAGAGACCCTCGTGATTGGAGGCGGAATCGCGGGCATCATCACTTCCATCGAGTTGGCGGACAAGGGCTATCAAGTATACTTGGTGGAGAGAAGCCCAAGCATTGGCGGGCATATGGCCCAGCTTAGCAAAACTTTTCCCACCTTAGACTGCTCGCAGTGCATTCTCACGCCGAAAATGGTGTATGCTGGACAGCACCCGAAAATAAAGGTAATCACCATGGCAGAACCAATAGCCGTCGAAGGTTCTCCTGGCAACTACAGGGTCTTGATCAAGAAGCGTCCAAGATTTGTGGATGCTTCCAAATGCACAGCCTGTGGAGAGTGTGAGAATTTTTGTCCAGTAAAGGTTCCAAGCGAATTCGAAGTTGGCTTGTTTCCGCGAAAGGCTATTTACACACCGTTCAAGCAGGCGGTTCCAAGAACATATGTGATTGACAAAGAACACTGTTTATACTTCACTAAAGGAGTCTGTAGGCTTTGCGAAAAATCGTGCAAGGGTAAAGCCATTGACTTCAACCAGAAAGAAGAAATCATTGAGCTAGATGTGGGCGCGATTGTTGCATGCACCGGATTTGAGCTAGTCGACCCGAAAACTTTTGAGGAGTACAGCTTCGGTTTACACCCAGACATCGTAACAAACCTGCAGTTAGAGATACTCCTGAATTATGAAATGCGTAGACCCTCTAACGGAAAGGTAGCGAAAAAAGTTGCCTTTATACTCTGCGTGGGTAGCCGAATGATGAACGAGGAACCAGGCGTGGAATACTGTTGCAAGATAGGTTGTATGGCTGCAATTAAACAGGCTATGATAGTTCAAAAAATCGTGCCTGACGCCGAGCCATGGATTTTTTACACTGACGTAAGAGCTGATGGGAAAGGATACGAAGAGTTCTACGCCACAGCTCAAGATCATAACGTGCATTTTGTCAGAGGCCGCGTAGCAGAGGTTCTTCCGCAAAGTGATGAAATATTGGTGAGAGCGGAGGACACCCTTCTTGGGACTCAAGTAGAGGGAAAATTCGACTTGGTAGTGCTCACCCTAGGCATTATTCCACGTTCAGGCACTCAAGAATTGGCTCAAAAGTTGGGCATCCAAGTCGGCCCCGACGGATTTCTTTTGGAAAGACACTACAAGCTTAGACCAGTTGATAGTCAAAGGGAAGGAGTGTTTATTGCTGGATGTGCCTTGAGTCCAAAGGACGTGAGGGAATCAGTTTTAGAGGCGATGTCTACTGCTTCGAGGGTTGCAACGTTCGTAGGGAAAGGTGAGGTTTCTGTCTCGCCAGAAGTGGCCTATATTATTCCCGAAAAATGTGACAACTGTGGGATATGCATAAAAGTATGTCCTGTTGCGGCGGTGGAAGAGTCTCCTACAGGCTTAAAGATCAACCCGATGTCATGTGTTGGATGTGGAATCTGCGTGCCAAGATGTCCTAGAGAGGCTATTGATCTTAAGCACTGCACTGAAGCCCAGTTGATGGCTCAAATCCGCGGAGTAAGTGAAGGCGGCAAAGCCCCGAAGATTATTGCTTTTCTTGAGAAAGAGATAGTTTACGGAGCTGCTGATTTAGCTGGGCAGTCTAGAGCATCATATTCCCCCAATGTGGAGATAATAGGCGTTCCCAGCACGGGAAGAGTCGGCTTGAAACATTTGTTGCATGCGTTCGCCTCTGGAGCTGATGGTGTTATATTACTTGAGGACCATGGCGGCGTGTTCACTGAAGAGGCTTTGAGGAAGCATGTTACTGAATTGAAAAAGGAGCTAAGGGGTTATGGTGTCCAGTCCCTCCGCCTTATGTCGTTTTCTACAACGCTTCCAGAATACAACAAGGTACTCAACATATTCGAAACGTTCAACGAGAGAATTTCAAAGATGGGTCCTCTTTCACAAGAAACACGCTTGAAAATTAAAGAAAAACTTGCAACGCAAAAGAGTTTTTCAGCAGATTGAGGCAATTAGAAATTCATGTGAAGCATATGGACTGTTGATGAGAATGGAGAATTGGGACCTAATTATTATCGGCGCAGGACCAGCTGGTCTTACGGCTGGTATTTACGGAGTTCGAAGCGGACTAAAAACACTGATTTTGGAGGAAAAAATGGCTGGAGGCACAACAGCAGACGCCCCGATAATCGAGAATTATCCGGGTTTCCAAAGCATAAACGGACGCGAACTGGCACAGAAAATGGGGGCTCATTGCAGAAGTGTCGGCGTAGAAATTCACGAGCTAGAAAGGGTTGTCAGCCTAGACCTTGAAGGCGAGAAAAAAATTGTGAAAACCGACAAAGCAACGTATGAAACTAAAACTGTCGTTATTGCTTCTGGAAGACGCTACAGCGAACTTGGCATTCCAGGTGAAAAAGAGTTCCGTGGAAGGGGTGTAAGCTACTGTGGAGTCTGCGACGGTCCATTGTTTAAAGGTAAGCGTGTTCTGGTGGTTGGCGGCGGTAGCTCAGCAGTAATAACAGCCCTTTACATTGCTGAACTGGCATCTGAGGTTAAGCTGGCTCATCGAAGGGGGATGCTGAGAGCTGAAGAAGCCATTGTGGAAGCGTTGAAGGACAAAAGCAACGTGGAAATTTTATGGAATACAGAAGTAAAGAAAATTGAAGGTGCAAACGTGGTCAGCAAGGCATTATTGTTTGATAATAAAACCGGAGAAACTAGAGAAATAGATGTTGA
>DAOVDC010000038.1 GCA_030669695.1 Candidatus Bathyarchaeota archaeon | reverse complement strand
GCGATGGCTCGCAAAACGAATCAGCCAAGTTGCCACTTCTTCAGAGGTTTCATAGCGGGTTTTCTCTCAGAACTCTTGAAGAAAACAATCATTGTAACCGAGGAAAAATGCGCTGGAAAAGGAGACGAACACTGCGAGTTTGTTTTCGGAGAACAACAAGCTTAGACTCCACAAATTCAATTCAGATTGCGCATTACATGTTATTGTCAAACTAGTATTTCATGTCGCAGAAGCCCACGCTATCATACAAATCTCACGTGGATCACTACCTAGACAGAACATCCACAACGCTTAGAGATAGAACCGAAACACAAAAACAATTCTGACGCAAGCCGCGACCCCCATAGGTAGGGGGTCTAGAAAGAGAGAAACATACGCAAATAATGTGATACAACGGTCAAACCTAAAACTTTCAGCACTCAATAAAAAACTATAGGGGGGGCTATAGGGGGGTCTAAAAAGAGAGAGACTAACACAAATAACAGGACAAACACACGTACATGCTTAAACATCAAAAAAGGAAAAATTTAAACTCCAAGCTACAACCAAACTAGATGAGGAGAAATAAACTTGTCAAGTTTTGGAAAAGCAATCGACAAATTCGTCGACAGAATCAAAAGAACCGAAAAACTAACCGAACAAACTCCTTCCACAGGTCTTCCCGCCAAAGTTTACCTAAGAGCTCTACCTCTACGCAACCTTGACGACGTAGACACAGTCAAACGCGAAGTCAAATCAGGGAACATCCTCATCCTAAGGGTCAGCCCACTCGCAAAAAAGAGCATCGAAGACATCAAACACGCAGTAAACGAGCTATGCAAATTCACTGAATCAGTAGGAGGCGACATCGCACGATTAGGCGAAGAACGCGTCGTCATCACCCCCTCTTTCGTCCGAATATGGCGAGAAAAAACTACGGTCTCAGGAGAGGAAACACCTACCGCAGCTTGACAGTTTCCAAGATTTCAGGTACTATTGTTTCAATGTTATGCCTTCTCCGCAAAAAGCTTGCCAAACCCAAACATTTTGTTCTCTCACCGTGACACACAATTATCCTCTCAGGTTTCGGCATTAGTCGACGGATATAATTAATGATCTGTCTCCTGTCGGAATGCCCAGAAAACCCATTAATAGTTTCAGCCTTCATATTTGATTTTATGATTTCAATTCTTCCTTCATTATTTATTATAGGTGTTTCTGCCAGACCCTTTTGAACCCGGCGCCCTCGTGTTCCCTCAATTTGATAACTCACAAAAATTATTGTATTGCGTTCATCTGATGCCAAGCGCTTAAAGTAATCTATCACTGGCCCACCCTCAAGCATACCGGAAGTCGCTATAATAATGCATTGATCTCCATCCACAATTTCTTCTCGGGCACTAGGATGCTCCACAATGGTGAAATAATCCGATTGAAACGGGTTAACTCCCTCATGTAGAATGCTGTTTCGCACTTCCCTTGCTAAATACTCTGGATAAGCCGTGTGGATCGCAGTTGCCTCAGAAATCATACCTTCAATAAACACGGGCGCTTCCCTCATCAGTCCTCGTCGCATATACCCATCAATGACCAACATAATCTCCTGAGCTCTGCCAACTGCTGGAACTGGGATTAAAACTTTGCCTCCCCTGTCTAAAGTGCTATTTATGACAGCCGTAAGTTTTTCTTCAACTTCAACTCTAGATGGCATCACATCTTGTGGAGCTCCATACGTGCTTTCAGTTATTATAGTCTCTACTCTAGGAAACTCTGCGACCGCAGGTTCAAGAAGCATCGTTTTCCCGTATTTGTAATCGCCGGTATAGACGATGTTATGCAAACCTTCTCCAATATGCAAATGAACGATCGATGAACCCAAAATGTGTCCAGCGTTGTGAAGTGTTAAACGAACATCTGGAGCTATGTCAGTTACGGCGCCGTATCGCAGAGGGATGGTATGTAACACGGTTGACCGTACATCTCTTTGATCATAGGGAGGCATCACCCCTTGTTTACTCGCTACGTCAAGATAATCTAATTGAAGCAAAGTCATCAGATTTGACGTGGGAGCTGAACAATAAACCGGACCATCATATCCATATTTAAAAAGAAATGGAAGGAAGCCGCAGTGGTCCAGATGTGAATGGCTTATTACAACAGCGTCTAACGTGTCCAAATCAAACTGAGGTGCGTCAAGTCTTGGAAAGGTTAAGAGCGAATTTGAGGAGCCCGGGTTTATGCCACAATCCAGTAGGACTTGACTTTCTCTTGTTTGTACAAGGATGGCAGATCTTCCCACCTGTTGAAAGCCACCTAACGCAGAGATCCGAATGTCTCCAACTCCGTAAACTGTTGGTCTGAAAATCCTTTCGCCCACTGTACGGAGTATTCTTTCTCGTTCCTTGCTTTCGGTGTGGAGATAATGTCGCATGTGGGCCATGATTTTAGATGGTATTGGAGGACTTCTTAGAACGCGGGGTCTCCATCGTGACTGTTTTATGATCTCCTGTAGGATAACTCCATTTTTTCCAATGACTAAGCCGGGCTTTTCGGCTTCGATGATAACCTCGCCGAGGCTGGGGTCAAAACTCATTCCTGAAATTTGTGCTTCTGGAGGAACGATTCCCTGTATGATTCTTTCTGTGTCCTTCTCTGGCAGTCTTACCGAGGGGTCGGAACGTACAACGATTCGTTTTCTGATTAGGTTGACAATGTCTGCGATTACGTAACTTTGTTCGATGAGAACTTCTGGCTTTTTTGTGTAAACGGCTAGAGCTGGGCCTTCAAATTCTATTCGTGTGATTTCTGCCTCTTTAGGAACGCGTTCTAGTATGGATTGGCTGATTTCTACTTTTGTTTTGTCGGGTGCTGTCACGCTGTTTTATCGCTCCTCAGAGCCTCCTAGAATGTTTCTCTTTTCTTCATCGTTTAATTCGTGGAATCCTTTTTCGTCTATGATTGCTACGTCGAAGCTGTCTCCGCTTGCAGCGTCTCTTTTCATAGCTGAGTCAACGGCGCGTACGACTACAGATAGGAGATCCTTGATTGTCATGTTTTCTTTGTATTTGTCTTCCAGTACTCCGTAGGCTATGGGAGAGCCTGAACCTGTGGCGACGCATTTTTCTTCGGTGAGGCTGCCGAAGGGGTCTAACGAAAATATGTGTGGTCCTGTGTCATCGATGCCTCCGATGAGGACTTGGGCTATCAGTGGGGCTAGGCGTGCTGAGAACAGAAGGTTTGCGATGAGTCTGGCTGCTGAGTTTATTGGTATTGGGCGTTTGGTGTTTAGTTTGTATAGTTGTGCGTTTGCTTTGAGGATGTCTACTGTTCGTTGTGCGTCGGCGACGCTTCCTGAGATTGTCATTGCTAGGTGGTTGTCGATTCTGTATACTTTTTTTCCTTTTTTGTGGGCTACGAAGGTTCCCATTGTTACGCGGGTGTCTGAGGCTAGGATGACTCCGTCTTTGCAGATTACTCCTATTGTTGTTGTTCCTTTTAGTGTTGGGTGATCTGGGTTTTGTTGCGTTTTTTGTTCCTCCTGGATAATTGTTTGTTCCCAAGAGATTTTCTCGGGAGAAGTGAGAGAGATGTATTCATGTAGTGTTTGCATAAAAACTTTACGTTATTTTTTTTGTTTTTGTGGTGGTTTGTGAGAAGTTGACTTGTTAGGAATAGAAGTGTTTTCTACGTGTGTGTTTGTTACGTTATTTTGCGTGTATCTCTCTCTTTTATAGACCCCCCTATAGCCCCCCTAATTTTTTAAGTTCTGAAAGTTTTGGGGTTGTCTGTTTGTCACGTATTTGCGTATGTCTCTCTCTTTAGACCCCCCTATATTTTTTTAGTTTTTCACAGAGCTTGTTTTTGGTTGGTTTTTTGAAGCTAAGCTTGGAAACGGTTTATCCCACGATAGGAATAGATGGGAAAAGATGCGAAAAGATGGGGAAAGACAGCGGCTGTATTGGAGAACGCAGGTTTTCATGTGTTGCTGCAAACGCGGGTGTGCTTCTTAACCGCTGGTTTCCCCTACCTATGAGGGTTGTGGCTCATGTCAGAGTTGTTTTGGGGTTTTGTTTTGTTAAGTATTTTTACTTTGCAGTAATGTGAGAAGTGTTTTCTTCTTTTCACAAGCTTCTTTACAGGCTGCTGTTATCTCTCCCTTCCACGTTTCAACATCCTGCAGTAAGATTATTTGTTCATAATCCATGGTCGTAATGTAGTTTGCAACCTGTTTTGCAACGTAGTTTATTGTTTCAATGTCGAATGGAGCTGCGATTTCGTATTGTGAGAGGGGGTATATTTGGTCAAGTTCGGTGGGTATTACTCCGAATGGTGCTGCATACGTGCATACGTGGATTTTATTCAGTTTGTCGCCTAGTTTTTGCTGATTTTCCTTCAAGATTGTTTGATGTTCTCTCGATTTATGAAATGGTTTCATCGGAGTTTGTGGTAGCAAAATAAGAACCTTAGCTTCTTTTGGTGGAGAATACCTTTCAGAAATCTTTCTTCTGTATCGGGTAACTTCAGGGCGGGTTAGTCCGAGAGAGCTGAAAAAGAAGAGTCCACTCTTTTTTGTTACTGGGCTGTGTTTCTCTAGAGATTCGCTGTGTTTCTTCAGGTTTTTTAGGGCTTGAAGTAGTGCTGGGTGTCCGTGTGCTCTCAGCTCTAGGTGTTCCCAAAGGCGTCCTTCAATTATTGCCTGTTTTACCCGTTTTAATTCAGAGAAACTAACGTAGAGATTGTGTAGGGCAAGCATTTTTTGTCTTTCAGCTTTAGTCAGTGCTTTCACATTTTGTGGATCGTTTTTTACGCACGCTGGGCATGAACAAGGAAAATACTTGAGTTTATCTAGTTTGATGGTTCTCTGTTCTGTCATGTAGCGGTCTTCTCGAGCGTAGATTGCGTAGGCGGCGGAGTCAAAGAAGTCGCATCCCAGTGCTATTGCTAGTGCAAACATGAAGGGGTGGCCTGCTCCAAAAAGGTGGAGAGGTCGTTCCAGCGGCAAGTTCGTTTTCGCCGTCATAATCATGTCGACAAGTGTGTCGAAGTGGTATTGCTCCATGACTGGTGTTGGGCTTCCTAAAGCGTGTATCTGAAATGGTAACTTTCCCATTTTTCTTGCAGATTGAGTGATCAGGTCGAGGTATTGTCCGCCTTGAACCGGGCCGACCCATAGAATGTCATCACGGGTTTTGATTTTTGTCAACTGTTTTGCTCTTTTCAGAGTTTCATTGACCGTCTGCTGTGCGTACGTTTCAGAGACTCCCCAGCCTGTTGGTACATCTAGTATCGTGGCGATGTCTGTGTTGATGTTCTCTTGGTATTGCACAATTTCTTCTGGCGTGACTTTAACGTCTCCGTATACGAGAATTTGGTATGCTCCGGAGTCGGTCATAATTACTCCTGAAAAGTCTAGGAGATTATGTATTCCTTTTTGGATGGCTTTGTTTTGGAAGTGTTTTTTTATGATGTATGCGTTGGTTATCAATGATGTGCACTTGAATGTCTCTTGTATGGTTTTTGGCGAGATCGGTTGAATTTTGGGATTTATGACCGGCAATAGCAATGGGGTCTCGATTGTGCCACTTTTAGTTTCAAGCCTACCTATCCTCGCAAGCAAGTCTCTTTCGCGTATCTCAAAGGACATGGAAGGGTGCCACCGAGATATGTTTTATATCTTTAGAGTTCCTCTTTAACTGTGCTGGTTTAGGAGAGTCCGAGATGGTTTGCGTCGTCCAGATGTATGAGAAGCCGGTTTTGGATAACCCGGTGCTGATTGAAGGATTGCCAGGCATAGGGTTTGTTGCGAATATATCTGCGCTGCATTTTGTTCAGGAGTTGAAAGCTAAGCTTTTTGCGGAAATTCTTTCTTCTTCGTTTCAAGATTTTGCAGTAACGGCGAAGGGTGGCAAGGCACGTTCTCCTATTAATGAACTTTATTACTACAAAGGGAGTGGGGAGGAGCGTGACCTGATTATTCTCTATGGTAATACGCAAGCTTTGACTACGGTTGGGCAATATGAGTTGTGTGGGCGGGTTTTGGATGTGGCTGAAGAGTTGGGGTGCCATTGTGTTATGACTCTCGGCGGCTTGAAGCGGGAAGCAAAGGTTGCTGTTCCCAAGCTGTACTGTGCTGCGTCTGATGCTGAATTTTTGCGTGAGGCATTGAGTTTAGGGGCTAAGAGAATTAGGGGGCGTATCTTTGGGGTGGCTGGGCTTCTTGTTGGGTTGGGTAAACTGCGGGGTATGAAGGGTTTATGTCTTCTCGCTGAAACTCCGGGGTTCTATCCGGATGCAAAGGCGGCTCGTGAGGTTTTGAAAGCGGTTTGTAAAATGTTGTGTTTAAAGGTGGATTTGGCTAGGTTGGATTTGGCTGTGGAGACAACTCGGAAAATTTTAGAGTCCTTTGGTTTGGTTGCTCATCCAACGGAAAAAAGAACAGGGGAAGAACCTCGGTTTCGTTGGCTTATTTAGGCTTTAGATTCGCTGAGAAATAGGTCGTATACTTTTTGAACTCGTTCGGCGGCTGGACCTTTTCCTTCTGTTATGCCTTTTTCAGTAACTTTGACTTTGTCCATGACCCATATGAAACCTTTATCCTCATATAGTCTGACCATTGTTGGAAACACTTTTTGAAGTCGTTCGGCTAACGCTTTAAGGTCAAAAGGTTTTTCTATGGCGAAGATTTGGGCGACAACGTTACCATTTAGGACCACTCTGTGCAGAGCGTTTCCTTTCTGATCTTTTGCGCCTGCTAGGCAGAGAGTTAACTTGTCCGGGATTATTCCTACCAGTGTTCCTGTGTAGTTCTTTTTATCTATTGTTATCACCATAACTGTTTTTTCAAGTAACGCTCCTATTTCTCCGAAAAATTTTCTTTGAGCTACAGACAACCTTTTTTTATCCCTCGCCACACAATTTGTGATAGTTCCTAATAGACTTATTTATTTCGGGTTTTGTCCTGTTCACTTACCCGATGCGACTACCACGTTATTTGCGTATGTCTCTCTCTTTATAGACCCCCTATACGGGGGGAGGGGTAGTGGGTTTTGAACGTTCGATTTTGTTATGTAGAAGGTGTGTTTTTCTTCTGTTGTGTTCTTTGTGTGAAAAGGTGAAAACCTTCGCATGAGTTTTGGGTTGGGCTGTC
>DAOVDC010000033.1 GCA_030669695.1 Candidatus Bathyarchaeota archaeon | reverse complement strand
ATAGTGCTTGAGGGGTTTTCTCGAATGGTTTTAGATGACAAACACGTGGGCAAAATACTGTGCGTCAAGAGTAAAGAAGAATACGAAGATTTTAGGGAGAAGACGAGGGGCAAGATCATAGCCTTCTGCTCTACTCGGCCTATGGGAAGAACGATTCTGAGGATAAAGGAGGACTCCCAGACTTTGGTTGGGCGAGCATTAAGATATATCAGAAGGAAACAGAAGATCTCAAAGATCCTCAGCCTTCTTCCAGGGTTAAACTGCGGAAAGTGCGGGTACTCATCATGCGAGGAAATGGCGGTGGCCATATACCGGAGGAAGGCAAAATTAAACGACTGTATTACCTTGAAACTTAGGTCAAAGCTGAAAACTGGAATAACAGTCAACAATGTTGAGTTTCCCATTCAGCCCTTCGTATCGGAGATCATCCACAACTCCATTCTCGGCATGGTCTCCTGTTTGAAGGGTGTTTCCATAAAAGGAGACGAAGAAATACGCATAAAAATAACGAGCTAAACGTTGAGGTGTTTTAATGGACAAGTTAGCGCAAGAAAGTGGCCGCAAAACTGCACAACCCGAGAATCGAGAAGATAACCTTCCACACGTTCAGACATTTCAAAGCTACCATGGAATACCACAAGACCAAGGATACCCTTCACGTAATGAGGATCTTGGGTCACAAAAACATCAACAACACTCTCATCTATACTCAACTGGTCGACTTCAAAGGTGACGAGTAAGTTTCTAAGGTTGCTACCAACGTCGACGAAGCCTGCCAGCTTGTGGAATACATGCATGCGGGAATAGGTACACTGCTACTTTCTTTTGGCTTCTAAAACCGCTCGGATTAGATTTCATCAATGACAATTTTGAGCACCCCGAAAAACCGCTCTCCTGGCAAGGGTATACTCGCGGTATTCTAACTACAATTAACCTAAGGTTTCCGGTCTCCGTTCCAGCTTGGGGCCAACCAAATGGTCACTATCATGCACATATGTGGTGGGAAAGCTGAGTCTTTCCAATTAGCGTCAAATTCAGCCGATGTTCCAACACTTCTATATCTCTTATATCACTGTATGCGTGCGTATTCTTATACTTGAGAGCTCATCTCTTCGCTTGGTGAGGCGAAACTTTTTCTGGCTGGCTTGGAAATCGCTTGAAAATATCAAATCATAAACTTTAAGGTAAACTACTTGTATAATAGGACGAAAAGCGGGGAGATTTGGAGCATGGCTAAAATAAATTCATCCTCTTACGGGTCTATTACTATAGATGATAAGACCTATCACCACGATATCTATGTGCTTCCCTCTGGCAAAGTTGGAGAAAGGGAGTATGGCCATACCTTTACGAAAGATCAGGTTGAATATGTATTGAAAGAAAACCCTGATGTAGTTGTTATTGGAAAGGGTACATCAGGGTTGGCAAGTCTAAGCGTTGATGCAAGGACTTTTTTAGAAAAGAAAGGCATAGAAATAGTAGAAGCTGACACACCAGCTATCAGAGACAAATTTAACGAACTTGCCAAAACAAAAAAAGTCGCTGCTATTATTCATGTTACGTGTTAGTCAAGCTGATTGCTTACCGTTACAACGGCAACGCAGAATAGTTTATGGCATCCATGAAAAGCGCGGTTTACATACCCATCATCGTGGCGGGAAGCATCAACAGCTTCGAGAATAAGAAAAGTGACGGAACTAGGAATGTGGGATTTCACGATAAGGGGCGCGGATGCTGATTGGAGCGTTGTTGAGAAACTGATGGAGCTCGAATATGAGAAGCACATATACTACATGAGGAAATTACCAAGCAGGATGATGCTAAGAGTGATTAATCCATCTAAAAGCGTCATCAGTTTTTTGTAGTCTTTCTTCATTTCTTTTTCAATCTCTGGATTATTGAGCAGAGTGACAGGATGCATTAAAGGCAAGATTATTCTATCTTTAACAAAAATGTTTTTCCGCAAATTTTTGTGAAATTGAAGTCATTCTTTAGTTTATACTTATTGAATATATATTCAGCTGGAAAACAGTCTAGAGTTGTTATTTTTTTCACTATTTCTACCTCTTTATCCAAGTATTGGCTGCACGCTTCTATCTCATGGGTTTTTGGTCTTCTGTAATGCGGTAGAATAACTTTGCTAGGTTAGTCATGTAAATTTCTTTCCTTCAAATTTTCATATGTTCTAATAATTTATTCAATTTCTCCCCGGAAGGACCGACGAACATCTTTCCTTCTTCATGTTCCTTATACCCAAGAGCTTAAGCTATAAGCATCAGCCTTGAGCTGGGATTCCCCTCTCCAATTATGACCTGAGTTCTCTCTTCTCTTCCCTAAGAACCCTTTTCCTTAAAGAGGGTTTCTTGAAGTTTTAAGTTTAATATCGTGTTCCGTTCAAGCTTCTTATATGATTCTACGTTAACTATTAAGATGATGCGAGATGAAACGGATAGGTTTTATAGTGAACCCTATAGCGGGGATGGGAGGCGCCGTTGGACTTAAAGGAACCGATGGAAGGATGCATAAGGAAGCCGTGAAGTTAGGTGCCAAGCCAGTTACGCCGGAAAGGGCGAGACAGTTTTTGTCCTATGTAAAAAATAAAGACGATTTACACGTATTTGTCGCACCTCAGGAGATGGGTGAAAACATCGTCAAGGATTTTGAGGTTCGATTTTCTGTAATAGGGTCATTCAACAATAAATTAACATCAGGTGATGACACTAAAAGAATTGCGAAAGAAATGCTAGAAAAAAACGCTGACTTGCTGGTTTTTGTTGGAGGCGACGGAACCGCAAGAGACGTTTATGATGCGGTGCATTTGGAAAAGCCCGTTATTGGGGTTCCGTCGGGTGTAAAGATGTTTAGCTCAGTGTTTGCAGTGAACGCAAGAGCAGCTGCAGAGATAGTGGATGCGTTCATCGAAGGAGATACAAGTCTTGTCGAAGGGGAGGTTCTAGACATAGATGAAGATGCCTTCAGAAAAGGGAAACTGGATGTTAGACTGTACGGCTACTTGAAAGTGCTTAAGGTAACGCAGCTTTTACAGTTAGGTAAAGAGCCAACGCGTCCCAGCAAGTCTACTAGAAAAAACAAGAAGGAGATCGCCGCATATATATCAGAGCATATGAACAGAGACACGTTATACCTGTTTGGACCCGGAACAACAACGAAGGCCATAATGGATGAACTTAAGGTTGAAAAGACACTACTTGGCATAGATGCTGTTTATAACGGAAAACTGGTAGGAAAGGATTTGAATGAAAAAGGAACATTAAACCTGTTAAGAAACTTTGCCAAAGCGAAAATCGTCGTATCGCCTATAGGAGGTCAAGGTTTCATCTTCGGTAGGGGAAACCTCCAATTCACGCCTGAGGTGATAAAATTGGTGGGAAAAGAAAACATAACCGTGGTAGGTACGAGAAGCAAAATAAGAAAACTAAGATGCCTTAGAGTCGATACAGGCGACTTAAAAGTTGATGAAATGCTAAACGGCTACATCAAAGTAGTGACAGGTTATAACGAAGAAGTGTTGATGAAAGCACTTTGAGAGGTGACCTGTTGAAGAAGATTATAGAGCTAAGCAGAAACGAGATTCCGTATCCCCCTCCAACGAGAATAGTCGAAGCGGCAAGAAAGGGGTTGACCAGTTTAAACAGATACCCAAGCACAGAAGACAGAGACGAGCTAAGAAGAATGCTGTCTGTTTATTCAAACGTAAGCCGAGAATCTATCTTAGTGAGCCCTGGATCGGACTTGCTCATAATGCAGATGTTTCATCTCTTTTCAAAAGAGGGAAAAACAGTAATTATCGATCCAACCTTACCAGTAATTACGCGTATGGCAAAATGCCTGGCAGCGAAGGTATTGAAGGTAAAAATAAGCGAACCCGACTTTACCTTATCTATCCCACCTCTTATTCAGGAAATTAAAGATGCATCTTTAGTATTCATAGACAACCCGAACAACCCAACTGGAAGGCTTCTTCTCGATAGGCAATCTGTGAATGCTCTTTCTAGAAGTGTGAATGGTGTTCTGCTGATAGATGAAGCGTATTACGAATTCTGTAATTTCAGTGTCGCTGATATGGTAAAAGATCATGTAAATCTCGCGGTTACAAGAACCATGAGTAAAGCCTTTGGTTTAGCTGGGTTGAGGATAGGCTACATGATCGCTGGAAAAAACATCGCGGGAAAGTTTTCCGATCTGACTCTTCCCTTCCCGCTTTCAAGATCAAGTATATACGCGACTATAGAGGCTCTAAGAGACACCAAATACGTGAAGAAAAACGTAAAACGGGTTATAGAAGAGAGGGAAAGGGTAAGAAGGCAGGCTTCTCAAATCGGAGTTAGGGTCTATCCGAGTAACACCAACTTTTTGTTAATGTCCACTAATGTACCATACACCTCAAGAAAGCTTAAAAAGCTAGGGGTAACAGTCTCCGATCTCTCGGGTCAACTATCCCCTGAGTTTATAAGGGTGTCCATAGGCACAAAGGAAGAGAACGATGCCTTTTTATCTTCTCTTAGAGAAATAATAGAATAAAACCACGCACCATGCACAGTTAAATCTACGGTTAATTCAGTTGAACTAATTTCTTGCATCAATAGATTCACAAAATTCTAAATGTTTCATGGACTAGAAATAGATTGCGATAGAAAACGAAAATGTTCAGTACTCCGTCCGAGTATTGTTTATGAGAAAGCAATATTAGGGCTCTTTCATAGTTCTGGTTAGCGAATGAGGTATAGCGGTTGAGTGAAAGGAGGATTCGGAGTTCTGAGAAAATCTTGAAGCAAATAGAGAAATTAGAGAAGATCAAGGAGAGAGACCGACTGGTACTGGTGAGGTCCACCCGTTTCATGTTAGGAGCCCTAGAAAGAAGTCTCATAGGCTGGATGCATGCATTTTAAAAATGATAACACCAGGCATCACAAGAGAAATGCCCGCTATTACATACTTCAACATAAGTTCATTAATATCGAAATATAATAACAAATCCAATACAAAACCAAGTATCCCAACAATTGCAAGACGAACAGCGATTTTAAAATTAACAAGTTTTTCGTTTAACCCAAGTTGACAAGCACAGGAACAATTAGTGATTCACCACTACCAACAACAGCTCCATAAGCTGCTGAAATGAATTGAAAAACAAATAAAATTAGTATAGTTGTAGCATCCATATTAGTCTGTCATCCTGATTGCGATTGGCTAGATGGTCGATAGTACTTCTCTCCATTAGAGGTTTTCTCCACTATAAGACCTCTGCGAAGAAGTTCTCTGAGGTTTTCCATAGTCTCCTTGTAGGAGATGCCCAAGCTATCAGCTATATCAACAGCTCTATAAGGTCTTCTTTTAAACGATTCCATAATTTCATCAGGTATAGATGCATGTTTTCTCCAAGAAACTTTTTTCCCACGCATGTCATGTACTCCAAAAACCCACAGATTACCACGTCTCCCCTCTTCTGCAAAATAATCTTCAAACTTTCTTGCGATGACCTTCAGCTCATCAACTGAAGCCGGTTTCACAAGTTTCTCCCCGCCAGGACGATAGGGTGTATCTATCTGAATCACGTCGGGTTCGACGTCGATTAGCGTGTTCATCAAGTTCTTCAGGTTGTCTCCTTCACAGTTGGTGAAGCCGAAGGTTGTGTGTAAAAACATCGTTTGAATCATGAGTTTTCCACTCATCTCCCCCTTGAGTTTTTTAATCGATTCTTTGATTTTTTCTAGGTTAGGCATCCCTCTTGCGGGTCTATTGATTGTCCTGTAGGCCTTCTCATCTCCCGCATCAAATTTGGCAACAACCACATCAAATTTGGCCACGTTTTCTCTAACATCCGCTTTATAAAAAAGCGAAGAATTTGTGAGAAGGACTATTGGAATCTCCTCACCGATTAACTGCCTCACTTGGTCAACGATCTTGCCAAGATCGGGATTCAACGTAGGCTCACCGCTACCGCTAAAAGTGATTACATCAATGCTGCTCAAATCCACTTCATCCACGTATCTCTTCAGATGCTTCTCTACAGCCTCCACGCTTACGTAGCCTTCAACCTCACTTGGGTCCGATATCTTAACCAACGTCTTACCTAGTTGACAGTAAATGCAGTTGAAGGTACACATCTTTGGCGCCATAATGACATCTATTCCGAGAGAACGCCCAAAACGCCAAGACGGAACAGGACCGTAAACTGTGGACAAGCCAGCTCATTTCTCCTTCAAAGCTGAAAGAACTCTCTCCCATACGATTTCTATCCTTTGTGAGACTGTGCTCTGGGGAGAAAATTCAACAATGGTTTTCCCAGCGACCATAGCTTCAGTCACGATGGGGTCAAAAGGAATTTTCCCACAGACTTCCATTCCGTTCTCGTGGCAAAACTGCACTATTTTCTCCGTGTTTCTCCTGTTTATATCATACATATTTATGCATACGAGCGGTTGTATGTGAAAATGGTTGAGTAGCTGCAATGCTCTCTCGAGATCGTGAATCCCTGATAGGGTTGGTTCTGTGACCACAAGTCCAATATCCACTCCGGTGACGGAAGCTATTACAGGACAACCGATACCGGGCGGACCATCGATTAGAACTAGTTCACAATTCTCTTTCTCAGCGATTTGGCTCGCGTTTTGTCTCACCAAGGTGACGAGTTTACCTGAGGTTGCTTCGCTAGGTTTTAGTCTTGCATGAGACATTGTACCATACTTAGTTTTCGAAATGAAAGCATGTCCAGAGATTCTCTCCTTGAGATTTATCGCTTTTTCCGGGCAAACGACAACACACACGCCACATCCTTCACACAAGACAGTGTCTACTTCAAAAACATCCTTTATCGCGTCAAATCTGCAAGCGTCTCTGCATAAGCCACACTCGATGCATTTAGTCTTATCTATCACAGCTAATTTGAAGCCTCTGAACTCCTGTGTTTCCACTATTTTGGGATGTAAGAGTAGATGGAGGTCAGGGGCATCCACATCGCAGTCTGCGACCACAATGTTATGGGCCAACGCTGCGAAAGAAGCAGTGATTGTGGTTTTTCCTGTGCCTCCCTTTCCGCTCAACACGGTTACTTGCTTCACTTGCTCACCCGCTTCTTTATTTCTTCAAAAAGCGTCTGAAATTTGATCCTCCACTCTGGCATTTCCAAACTGAACGGAACACCCCGGGAATACAGCTCCGCTATCCTTCTTTGAAACGGAATCTCAAGCAGGATGGAGACGCCTGCGTCTTTGCAGTAGTCATAGAGTTTTCTGTCGCCAATTCCCGCACGGTTTACAACAACGCCACAAGGGACTTTCATCTCCTTCATAACCTGAACCGTTATTTTCAGGTCGTGTAAACCAAATGGCGTAGGTTCAGTTACGAGGACGCAGAAATCGCTTTCATAAACCGATTCTATTACTGGACAGGAAGTTCCTGGCGGGGAGTCTATTAT
>DAOVDC010000067.1 GCA_030669695.1 Candidatus Bathyarchaeota archaeon | reverse complement strand
TGTCAGAGAAGCAGTGCGTTTACGAATTGAAGCGTTACTGGAGAATTTGCAACGGAAAGATTCCAAACGTTAAAAGGGGCTGGCTTCTAGAAGAAAGCTCTATTTAAAAAAGGCTTAATTGTCCAGAAAGCGCGCGCGTTGATTCGCATGGCGAGAAACAGGGCTTCCTCGTTGCTGAGCTGTTTCACTTCGGCTCTGATTAGGGAATGTTCGAGTTTTGTGGCGGCTCTGACTCTGTGTTCTCCGTCGATAACTTGAGAGACGTTCGATTTTTCAGGATGCACTCGACAGATTATGGGTTTCTGCTGTCCGTTACGTCGGATGTCTTCGGCGAATTCTTCAACATACTTAGGGTCAAACTGTAACCTTAGTGTGAAGGCGCCAAGCTCCAGCTCTTCAACTCTTAAATTTGCTGTGAGAACATCTTCTTTTCTACTCATGGTTCAGCCCTCACCTTCTCTTTAAGCCGTGTGAAGGCTTGTCTTCCAGTCAAAACCGCAAGCGCTTCATTCAAGTCTGCAATCAAATACCGTTTGGAACCTTGACGACTGACGCAAACAACAACTAAGCCCTTATCCTTCTTGGCTGAAAGGTAGCCGCGAACCCTGTAACTATTCTTACCCATTTGAGACACCCCAGCTGATTCTAGCCTTGTCAGGCGGATGGTTCAACGGTTTCGCATGTGCCAGGCGATCAACAAAGGTTTGGGGATCCCCCCTTTCCTGCGGCGACGCCTTATTTTGTTGTGGCTTGGGCTGAAACTTCCAAGGGCAATGTGCATGCACTGTCACCATGCCTGTGGCTGATGTTGTTAAAGCCTGTT
Source organism: Candidatus Bathyarchaeota archaeon (assembly GCA_030669695.1). Next base: position 3,857 of record DAOVDC010000067.1, on the reverse strand, counting down.
CGATCAATGCTAGTTTACTCTCTTCCTTGACGCCCAAGAACCTGAAGATGTTTTTAAGGTCACGAAGCTTGTGCATGGCTTCTTGAACCATATTTTCTCGTCCAATCGCCCGGAGCGTCTGTCGATATCGTTTAAGAAGCCAATTCAACGAATGAGAAAGAACCTTGAGACTCTGTGCAATAAGGTAACTGAAACCCTCTATTATACGAATAAGCACGCTATAATAGAGGTACTCTTTCTTTCTATAGTCATATTGCCACGGCTGAAAATCAAGTTTCTTCAATAGGCCGGCGATGCGGGATTTCAAGAATTTAATGATTATGGTGTAGAGTCTTTTCAAACAGATCAGCGGTGACGGGTTGATGATTATGGCTGTGAGGTAGCCGTTCTTTTTAACGTGTCTGAATCCGCGTAGTTTTCCGCCGTAACGCCATGATTGACGTTCTTGTCTTGCAGTTTCACTTCTGTATGGCGCCACAAAAACGATGAGTTCACTGTCTATGCTTCCGACGGGGCTTAAGCGGGGTTTCTGCATTTCCAGTAATGATTTGTCTATGGTTTGCCTGTCCAGCTTTGGCAACACCTTCACGATGATGCGGTAAAACTGTAGGCAATCTCTTTCTTCTTCTGCTCGTGTAGGCATGTAAAATTCATATTCTCCCTGTTGCCAGTCTGTTGTAACTTGGTTTCTTCTGAGTTTGGCTGTCATGCTGTTGTTCCAGGATCCACGGAAAATTTTGTGGTGCATAACGCTGAAAGTCGTGTTCAACTCACCTAAAATCTTATCAACGTACAGACCGAAAACATTGCTGATTGTTCTCGGCTCTTGACGGTGGCTTTCTTGGCTTGTTGACGCTTTGCTAGGGCAATAATTCCTTCTATTTGATATCATAGGGATAACGCCTAGCCTATCTTTAACAAAACGGCAAAAATAACAGTATCAGGTGAACATACACTTAGTATGGTTCGGATAAAATTTGTTTAGTCCGTGACGGCAACGTAACCGTCACGGTGGCGAGATCCCTATGTTCGAATACTTCGCGGTTTATGCTCAAGATAAGTTTCTTTCTGTAGAACTTAAAACTTTTGGTTCTCAGATACCGAGGTATCTTAGTTCTTGGTCAGGTATCTTTTGTTTTGCGCGAAAACCTTAAAGTCCCGGCGACATCGAATCCTTCATTTTTGGCTGCTTCCACAAAACTTTGAAAGTGACCATAGACATCGCGTATCGCGTTTTGGTCACCACCATTGAAAGTGACGGTCGGAACGCCTTCCATGGCGAGCAGTTTTATGTCAGGTAAAGAAATATCTGTCAACCATTTTCTTCCTCGAATTATTTCCTCAAGCAACAACGCTCTTTTCTCGCCGTTCCCGGTTAAGTGGTAACGCCGTGATTGATCCTTTAAAACGCTTTCTTCAGCCATTAGATTTCGCAGGTGCTTGGCGACGACCCCTCGGCTAAGCCCTACTGCCTTCATCACCTCTCCGAACCTAGCGCCACTATACAAACGGAGCGTATTTAGAACTTTCAGCCTGTTCAGGTTTTCCAACACTTCATTTCTCATTCGAACCATACTGACACTCCGACCATACTGACTGTATGCTCATTGGATACGGTTATAACGGTTCAACGTTATAACGTTTTCTTACGTGTTAGAAATGCCAGAACACAAAATCTTGGGAAAAACGATAAGGAAAGTCGTCCAAGTTGGAAACTCAATCGGCGTGACCTTGCCACGAAAGTTTCTGAACGCTCACGGCTTGAAGCTGGGCGACGACGTGGAGCTCTTTTTTAACGATGTTGTCATGATTCAGCCGTTGGATCTAGAGAAGGTTAGAAAGGCCGTGGAGCGCGGCGACAACGAAAAAAGAAAGCCTCAAACTTAAAAGGAGTCCGCATTCATGGCGACGGGAGAATTTCTTGGGCATGGTCTTCCACCGGCGTTACATAGAGGCGCCACTCGGCAAAAAAGCGGCTTAAAAAAGGGCAATTCCGCTCAGCCCAGTGGGCTGCACCAGGTCCCCATACAGCACTGTCCAGAATGCGGCTCAGAACGCATATGGAAGGACATCATTGTTTATATTCGTTACCGTGACCACGTTTTGTTCAGAAATGCCGATTCAAGCCTCTACAAGCCTTCAATACGCGAAACCGTTGGTTGGATCGCCAAAGAAAACGATGAAGCAGTTTTGGTTCTCTGGGACCGGAGCTGCGTGAAGCTTCCCCACGAGACGGCCCAGCGTTTAGAAAGCGGTCTAGTCGTCCTCAAAAGCGACATACTAGAGATGAAGAAAGTTGGTTAATCTGTCACAGATGGGCGTTAACTATTTTTGCTGTCGCAGCCAAAGCTTTACAGCTTCAGCAACGGCTAAACCTAAAGCCCTTTTCTTTCCTCCAAACTTCTCAACTGCTTTTACTCTTAGCTTTCGTTCTAAATCATCGGGTATGGTAGCATTTATTCTTCCCATTAAGTTTCACCTGCTTACATGTACCATAGTACCTAAACGTTTAAATGCTTTACTGTGTACAATAGTACTAGCGTACAAAAGGACAAAGGAGAGATAGAGAAAAACGTTCGAAAAAATCGCTGTCAACGCGACTGGAATAATCGCATACGGCTTTAATGTCGCTTCAGTGTGCCTAGCAACCGCCAGCTGGCTCCTATGCAGGAGGAAATAGGCCATGAAAACATTCACTATATTCAAAGCCATTCGAAACTGCATTCAGAAACGACGACTTCTGAGACAGCTGCGCAGGCTAGACTACAGTGATGAAGCCATCGATGAAATTCTTCGCTGGTACGAGGATGATTAACCATGAAGCGCCCAAACAACTCTGCCAGAGCTGCAAAACCAGTCGCAAGGACCATATTAAATATACAATCTCAACAGGTCGCCGTAGAAACAACGCCGAACACCCAACTCATAATTAAGCCCAAGCAACTAACGCATCAAGACATCAAGAGCCTAACCACCCTAGGAACAATCCAAGACGACAAATTCATACTAGAGAGAAGCCCTCGCGGCTACAAGCTCAAGAAGCCCGTAGAAATACCCTTACAACAGATCTACGCCACCGGTCAAAAAGGACTGGTTGAATACATTATAACCAGCCTTTCATGCGAGAGACCGCTGCTTGTTCCATACGTATTCGAGAACAAAAGCCTCCTGAAACTTGCTCATTACCTGCTGCGTTACAGGTCAGGCAGCGCCAAGACACTTTATCTATACACAGATTGCATATGGCGCTATGCCCAGAGAGCTGGTCTCAGTCCTGACGTTCTTATTGCAGACGTTAAAGACAACAACGGCCTTCCAAAGCTTGAACGGCTTCTCTTCCACGTTAAGGGCCTCGAAGACTATGTGGGTGAGCTTCAGGACAATGGGCTAGCCCCCTCGAGAATTTGCAACTACGTGAAGTCTATTAGGGCGCTCTACAGGGTTAACGGAATAGAGGTTAAGCTTCCGCAGCCATTAAGCCGCAGAGTTGTGCATCGGGACAGAGCGCCGAAACCAGAAGAGCTTCAACGCCTCATCGATATAGCGGAGTTGCGAGAAAAAGTCATAGTTAGCATATTAGCCCTGAGTGGATTCCGCGAAGGAACCCTCGTCAAACTCAAGTATAAACATGTACGTGAGGACTTGGAGAAAGGTGTAGTGCCCCTCCACATCTATGTTGAAGCAGCCATAACCAAGGGAAAATACCATGACTACGACACTTTCATAGGAAAGGAAGCTGTAGACTATCTTCGAGCGTATTTGGAGACACGTCGCCTTGGAAGCCCAGACGGCAAGATTCCACCCGAAAACTTTGAGGACGAATCCCCGCTAATACGTGACCGGACTTCCAAAACTCC
>DAOVDC010000059.1 GCA_030669695.1 Candidatus Bathyarchaeota archaeon | reverse complement strand
AAAACAGAAGCCCGGTGGAGGATGGAAGAATTTCTTTCCGCCGAATGTAGTGGCCAAGCATGGCGGGCTCTGGACCCGCTGACGAGAGTTCGAATCTCTCCCGGGCTACCATGAACTCTAGTAAGGCGCCGTTCGAACTCCTGTCTTGAATTGCGTGAAGTAAATAACCTTATCAAGCCACCAAGCAATACATCATAGCCTAACTTAGACAAAGTGGTCATCAAGGTAGTGCACAAGTAGACGATAGGAGCAACAAGATGAAGCTCAGAGATTTAACTGAAATAGAAAAGAAAACTTACGAGTTTATAAAAAAGATTGGAGAAATTCAGCCAAAGAACATGCCTGATCGCAGAATGGTGGGAGCAGTCATCAACCTAAAGAACAAGGGACTAGTAGAAATTTACAAGAAATACACGAGCAGATATCGTCGGAAGAAGAGGAAATTTGTAAGGGTAAAAGAATCTAAAGAATCCAAACAAACCCCTATCCAAACATCCAACACCCTTTCTGGGTAGAGGTCACACAAAAGTTTATCTCGAAACCTGAACCGAAACGCAAACGGGGCCAAAAACACCATTATGAACGAGGCCTATAACCTTTTTATCTAACCCTTTTAACATCATTTTTGAACAAAAAAACTATGAATCCTTTAGACCATTTGGATAGTTTGCTCTAAAATTATGTTCATGTATACGCGACATTTATAATGTATAAGAAAACCCAACAAATGTATATCAAGTCTCGGTGAAAAACGTGGCTCAACAAGTAAAAAGGTTTGTCCTTCCCTTCGCTGTTCCTGCAAGGGATCGTGAGAAAGCCTTTACGAAAAGGATGGAAATGGCGGCTGTCCTTTGCTTGACTGAAATGGATAGGAAGAAAGGTGCAGGTTTCATTTTTGGAAGAAAGAAGCCCGAGGAGCTAGTTTTCATTGCTGAGACTTGTTATCCCATGTGGTTGGTTCCTTGGAAAGGAAGAAGCCTGTTGTTTGATGGAATCGGTGCTATGACATACACGCTGCCATATGATGTGTTGCCAGACGTAACAGTGTTTGTCAACAATGCCCAAGGTAGCGCAGTAACACATGAAGCGTATTCCGCGTTTCTCTCTGACAATCTTAACTACTTTCAAAGCTTCACGAGTAAGGAAGAAAAGATAATAGAAGGCCTCATCACAAGTCCCGACCTCACCCAAGACTTCGTCTCCTTTCTTCCAGAAGCTAAGGCGATTAAGAAGCCTATAATTGACAAGGCTCTTTTATCCCCTGTCATTGACGAATTTACGCTTTCATCTTTCATCCAAGATTTCATTAATCTTCGAGCCACATTGAAGGAAGACATAAAAAACCTACTCGAAAGTATGAAAATACTAAGCACCACTACAAAAATGCACATAAAAACTAATCATGAAAAAGTTGGAGAAATTCAGAAGGAATTCAATGGGAAAATTGCCCTCCTCAAACCCTCCATAATGTGGAAGATACGCCAAATTCAAAAAAAATACGATCGCCAAATCACGAGAGTCTCTAAGAAATTCGAACGTCAACTCCATCGCCTTTATCACGAACGCGTTAAACTTGAAAAAACCATGCAAAGTACAACCGCCAAAATCGAACGTTGCGAAGCAGAAATACGATCCAGCAAGCTTCACAAAGATGCGGCGGGTGAACTCCAATGGAGACACGATGCTGAATCTTGCAGAAAAAAGCTTTCCACATTGGAGAGAATGGTTAAGGAGATAGATAAGAAAGTAGAGAACGTCAACGCTGCTAAGAAACAGGAGATATCTAAAATCAGGTCGGAATGTGATGTTCAATCTGAGGAGGCTATGAAGCCCCTGAGAGACCTTGAAGCCTCTCGGGATGCTAAAATTCGAATGAGCCAGCAAGAAACGAAATCGCTGGAAGATTCAACTTCCATGATAATAGACCAGATCGACAAGCTTGTGCAGCTGAAGAGGATGGCATTGGATAAACTTGATGGAATGGGCATACCAGAGAGACGAAGAAAGTATGCGTTAGTATATATTCCAATTTATCTTGTTTGTTGCCAGAGGGAATCGAAGAAAAGATACGCATTGTATCCCCTATCAATCGCAAGCAACATGGGAATCACAACAAAATTTAGGGGGGTTCTTGGTGTTACCAAGATAAAGTCGCTTCTTCAGCCTCGTTCAAAGCCGACCACCAATCTTCTCAATCAGCTTCTTACCGTAATTGAACAAAATCCTGTGTTTGAAAAAGAACTTAGTGATGCAGGAATTCGGGTCAACATTTTACGAACGAAGACATCGCGTGAAAGTATAAAGAAAGGACTAGAAGAGTTAAGAGCCGAAGGATGGATCTCAGAAGACGAATTTCAAACATATGACGGCCTCTTATCTAGCGGTTAGCCTAACACCGAGATGCTTATATTCAAATTGTATATACTTTCCCTTATTTGACTAGCTCAACTTTCTTACTTATTGTTTTGAATAACCTTGGATTTTCTATCTTCTAAAAGTATCTTGTTGCCCACCGATTTCATTTACTCCACCGTAAAACACGAGAGTTGTTTCATCCTTTGACGTGTTTCATCCTCCACCCATCTTTTTACAAATGTTAGAAATAGCCAAGACAACATGCGGGGGTGTGAAGACGCTGAAAACTTTTGTATACCGTGCAGACGCTGCCCTCTTAACGGTTTCCTTTTTTCCTCCTGCTTCAAGATATCCTCTAATAAATTCTTTTGCGATGAGTTCTGCAGAGTCTGAAGAAAAAATTGGGAAAACGTAGTGACCCGAATAATAAAGAAATTCGGCTACGTCCCAGATCTGGTTTCCATCTCTTGTCGCCTGTTCAAGGTCTACAAAGTACGTTTTTTCATCCTTCGCAATGATGATGTTTTCCGGTTTGCAGTCTCCAAAAGCAACACCGAGTCTATGAGCTTCTGCGATTTTTCTCCCCACATCTCTCACTAGAGCAGCTTCGTCTGTGGCTTTCTCTTTTGATGAGATAATACGTTTAATGATTTTAACCATGTTTTCTCCTTCAATAAAATCCTCAAAAATCAGGCGTTCTTGATGACTAATATGAAGAATCTTTGGAACGGGAAACCCGTGACCTTGCAGGAACTGGTTTATGGCGTATTCCCTTTCCAGCCTAGTTCGTCCCGACACCGCAAAAGTCTTGGTGCCCAGCGTCCACAACGATAACGGAAACCACTTAAAGCCAAGCCAATCCTTAAATCTCTTCACAACAACCTTTTGTTCCTCATGGTTTTTCCGAAACCTGAGCAAGTAGACACTGTTTAACACTCCGCCCATCTGCTTAATTTTTATGTCCAGAGTCGTTCCGCTTGGAACTGTTTTTCTGACGAAATCTTCGATGGTGGTCTTATCTGACAGTGGCACAAGTCCAAGAGGTGTAGGCATTAGCAAGTATTTTTCAGATTCCTCAAGGCGGAAAACCAACTCTTCAGCTTCAACCTGTTGGTGCAACTTCATGAATAGTTGCTGATCTTGTATAAGAGGGGCCATCATTTTAGGGAGAATGCTGAGAACATGAAGAAACGCCGTTCTCTGAATAGATCTGAGAAAAACAGGAAACCGAGGTTTCTGATTTCTTATTGTGTTAACAAGTCTTTGTGTGATCTTAACATGTCCGTTAGAAAAGGTGATTTGATTCTCTTCCACCAGCTCATTAATAGCTTTCAGGTATCCATTCATCATCAATTCTACATTTTTTCTTTTTAAATCTCTCCTTAACATGTTGAGGAAGCTGTAGGTTATGGGTGGAAACAATCGAGCCCTCCGCATCATGGATTCGTACATGAAGTATTCCGGTTTGATTAGAAGTTCATGGCACAATTCAGGGAATTCTAAAACAATGTTTTCGCAAAGTTCCCAAATGATCCTTCTTTTTACTTTGACCTCTCGACGCCATAAGTATTTCTCGTTAATCAAGGGTTCGTAAGGAACCGTGACCTTTTCAGCAACAAATTCGCCCAGCCACCCTTGTTCTACATCTCTTTCAAAAATTCTTTGATCCACCGCCAAAATGAACACGTTAACTCCGTTCAAAGGCTTAGAGTAGCACTTTAATCCTGTTCGATAACCACTAAGCAACAGTAAAACATCAATATCGCTCTTTTCGTCGGCACAACCACACACTCGCGGACCGTAAAAACATGCAGCAACTATTTTGTGAAAACCTGCGATACGCTTACAAATACTTAGCACATTTTCTTTCAAGCCCTCACTCAAAAACTGGGTCATCGTTGACCTTTCCTAAGAATTAGACATAAAGTTTTGACTCCTTTTATGAAGGCTAATCTTCTTTAATTTTCTTGGTTATTTTGTGGTATATTCTTAACGCTTTTAATGCTTTTGCGGCTTTTTCAGGCATGTTGTAGGTAGGTATGTTGGTGTCCTGTAAAACCTTGTAGACAAGTGTAAAGTCTTCTCCTCCTGCCGAAACATCGACCACAGGCTTGTCAGGATGTCTTTTAGCAGTTTCAGCGACTGCCACTGCGTCTTCAGCTTCAAAAAAGCACGACTTCAGCATGTTTATAACAATAACTCCGTCAACATTTGGGTCCGATAAAACCATGCCTAAAACGACAGAGTATCTTTCAGCCCTAGCATCCGCAATCAAGTCTATCGGGTTGACCACATCCACCCCGAAATAGCGGCGTCCTATCTCTTTTTTTGTTTTTTCTGACAGCGTTGCCAGTTTTAATCCATTTTTTACCACCGCGTCTGCAGCGAGTATGGCTGGTCCACCTACGTTGCTCACGATGGCTATGTTGTCTCCGCTCAGGAGAGGCTGTTTCACGAGCGCAATCGCCGCGTTCAGTAGTTCTTCCTCGTCTTTAACTCGGATGATTCCTGCCTTTTTGAAGGCGGCGTTGAACAACGTGTCGGATCCGGTTATGGATGCAGTGTGGGAAAGGGCTCTTTGTGCTGCCTCTCTTGTAACTCCACCCTTGAGGGCTAGAATGGGCTTACTTTTCACTACTTCTCGAGCCATTTTTATGAATTCTCGTCCGTTTTCAACTCCTTCCATATATAAGCATATCACTTTCGTTTCTGGGTCCTTGTTGAAATATTGGAGAAGGTCTACGTCGTTCACGTCGATTTTGTCTCCCATGAAAGCGAACTTGGCAACGCCGATTTTGTAGAAGCATGTCCAGTCGAGGAGGCAGGCGCCTACTCCTCCGCTTTGGGATACGATGGAGATATTGCCTTGT
>DAOVDC010000020.1 GCA_030669695.1 Candidatus Bathyarchaeota archaeon | reverse complement strand
AGGCCGAGTAGAGCAGAAGGCTATGATCTTGCCCCTCGTCTTCTCCCTAAAATCTTCGTATTCTTCTTTACTCTTGACGCACAGTATTTTGCCCACGTGTTTGTCATCTAAAACCATTCGAGAAAACCCCTCAAGCACTATGACATCAATCTCGGGCATGAACCTCAATAACTGATCTAAAGAAAATTGGGCCTCCCCATTTTTTATTAATACAGCTGTTTGAACGTCGGAGACGCTGAATACGGGGTTCGCGCCCGCCGTTGAGTGCTTCCACGTGTCCTTTCCTTCAGTATCTATTGAGAACCCTTTTTGGGGAATGTGTTTGGCTGTTGCCGCTTGGTATCCCCTTTTCGTCAACTCCTGAACTATGCTTTCTACAACGGTTGTTTTTCCAGAGTTTTTATGGCCTACCACACCTACTATAGGAGCCTTTTCGTACATATTTTTCGCAACTCCATGGCTATAGTGAATTGTGAGAAATTAATACAGTGAAGAATCAATTTTGTTCATTTTTGAGGAATCTCTTTAGAACTGTGGAGGCTTTTTTTGCGCCGATGTCCTCTGCTATGATTGGACACTTTATTTTCAAGAGAAAAAAGATTTCCTTGTTTTTAACATCATTCAGTGACTCGTAGTTACCCTGACCTTTGCTAATAACCAAGCTGCTTTTCTCAAATTCCCTAAGAAAATGTTTTGAGCACTCACTGAAGAGCACTCCCGCACAGTCGGTTCCAGTTGAGATCACCTTGGCTACGCTGTTGATTCCGGCCATTTCAGCGTCTCGAAGTGTTGCGTCATTGAGGATAGGCCCACCTTTAACAACATAGGTGACATTGATGTCTCGTCTCACCAGTTCTCCTATCAGTATCCTGTCGAAGAATGTTTCTCCAGCGTTATCTGCGAGATACAGTATATCTTTGGATTTTTGGGCTGATCCCTTTAATTGATCTATATCGTTTATGGCAAGCTTCCCCTCTAACACTTTTTGAACCTCCTTTTCTACGTCAATTTCTATTCTTGGACCAAAATCTATCGCGTTACCAGCTATAGCAATCTTGGCTGCCGTCAGCAACGGATCGTTTGAGTTTTTAACCGCTAGTTCAAGCTTTGGGTAGAGATTTGACGCCATCTCATTGCATTCATCCTTCAATTGTTTGTAGGGATCCTCATTACCTGTAACCCTCTTCACGATCCTGTGAACGTTTGTGCCCAGTTCAGGGATGGCTTTCCTCCATTCTTCATACAAAAGATAGCTCATAACCTCTCTGAGGGCCTCTTCGCGCACCACCTCATCGTCAGTAGTCATCATTATGGCTTCCGACGCCTGCCTCAAAAAGCAAGGAACACACTCTAGATGCGGTTTCATCCTGCGTCATTCCTAATCAGCAATCTTTGAAGGTATTTAGAGGCGCACGCTGAACCGTCTGGTACCCCGACCGTGGTGCTTTCTTCCTCTAAGAAAGTTTCAATCAGTAGCTCGGATATGGTTTTCTCTCCCTCTTCTTTAAGGTCTATTCCAACAATTTCTCCCAGGTTTTGATTCGAGTCTACATCTATAAGAAGTAGAGAAGTATCGCCGTTTTCAATAAAGTATTCGGTCATGAGGGCGACAAAGCTCGTTTTTCCACTACCACCTCCACCCATAGAAGCAATCTTCTTCATCTGATCAACCCTCTTTCTGGCATCCAAAGCTAGCTTTCATAATCTTTATTTTTGCGCGCGCTCATCCTGTTTAGGCGACGTACACTGTTCTTTCTGGTGCTGGCCTTCTTGGTCGCTTAGCTTCGTCACATTTTTTGCAGCTTTGCTCACAAAGCTTGAGATACGTTTCCTCGCTTTCCATAACCGCTTCAGCGGCCTTGGCGCACAGATCACTTGCCTTTTCACAACCTGCCTCCTTACACAATTTTGAAATGAAGCTACAACAGTCGCGAACGTCTTCTTTGTTAAGTGCTACTCTGTTGGTGCGGACGAGGAGGCAGAGTTCCCTGGCCAACACGCACGTTCTGATGTGTTTAAACTGGTCGAGCACGCGCTTCCGCGTCCGTTGGCGGCTTAACTCCAATACCATATTTGTCACCTTCTCCTACGTACTTTCGCCATTTTGTATCCTCTAGAAGACGAGTGGAGATTTTGGCTCTTCTCTAAAGCTTCATCCGTCATCTCTTTCACTTCAAACCCGTATTGTTTACAAATTCGAAGGAGCACAAAGTTTTCAACATTGCAAAGCCACTCATCGCCTCCACACAAAGGACACTCTCACTTCTTCACTACCCCATTTTCGGTTCTCCCCATGCGGCTCACACCCGTTTCACGAGGGCAATATTTAACGCCGTAAAATTTAAAACGCTAGAATATAAATTCTTTGTATAACATTATGGGAAGAAATAAGTATGACCGAGGAAAATCGTGAGGAGAAAGGTCTGGATGAGCAGGCGAGGAAACAGGCCTATGAAGAGGAGCAGCGGAGACTCAAAGCCAGGACGAGCAAGATCAAGCACAAGATAGCGGTGATAAGCGGTAAAGGAGGCGTTGGAAAAAGCACTGTGACGGTGAACCTAGCGATGGCGTTCGCCATGCACGGTTACGCCAACAGTGTAGGCATCCTTGACGCGGACATAACAGGCCCCTGCGTGCCAAAGATCATCGGCTTACACGGGCAGAGACTTCAGGCAGGTCCTGCAGGCGTTTTTCCTGCGATGGGCCCCATGGGAATCAAGGTGCTTTCCATGGATTTCCTGCTTCCAAGCGACGAAACACCAGTCATCTGGCGTGGACCCTTAAAAATGAAGGCGATCAGCCAGTTCTTGTCAGACATCGTCTGGGGAGAACTCGAATTTCTCTTCATAGACCTCCCTCCAGGGACTGGCGACGAGCCCTTGAGCATTATGCAACTCCTCCCCGAGATGGATGGCGTGGTGATAGTCACCATTCCCTCGGAGGTTTCACAGATTGTCGTTAAGAAGGCTGTGACCTTTTCTAGGAAACTGAACATCCCCGTCATCGGCATCATCGAAAATATGAGCGGATTCATCTGCCCAAAATGTGGAGCGGAGACCAACATCTTCAAGGCTGGAGGCGGACGAAAGATAGCGAAAGACTTGACTGTTCCTTTCTTAGGAACTATTCCAATAGACCCCGAAATCTGCGAGGACTCCGACAAAGGCGTGCCTTTCATAGTCGAGCACATGAATTCCCCTGCGGCAAAGTCGTTTATGAAGATCGTTAAGAAGATAGAGAACTTCCTAAAAAAGGAGGCAGAAACAGAAGTACAGCCTAAAGAGGGGGATCAAACTTGAAGCCACCTTGCATGATCGTGGTTCAATACGTCTTGCCTGCAATAAGAGTGTTGACGATGAGGAACCTCGTCGAAAAACATGGTCTACGAAAAATCGATACATCCGCTAAGATGGCGGTGAGTCCAGCCGCGGTAACCCAATACATGAAGGGTGGAAGGGGATCAGCCTTCGTAGAGGAAATATCTCAGTCTAAGAGGGCCATGCAGATTGTTTCGGAGCTTGCTGAGGCTTTGGTGAAGGACGAAGTTCCCATGGACGTCATCATCAAAAAAATGTGCAAGGCATGTCGCATAATCAGGTCCGAGGGAACAATTTGCAAGCTACATCAAAAGGAACTTCCAGCCCTTGGAGATTCTAAATGCGTCCTATGCGAGCAATGGATATGCTAGGTAAGCAAAAATTTGTATTAGTTGAACCTGGTAGATGATCTTGATGTGGGATGCGACGTTAACAATTCTTTCGATCGATTCGTTCGGTTATGGTCACCAGCAAGATACTAAAGATCTTTGAAAAGCCAAGTTCATTTGCAGGAAACATCGAAGTGCCGTGAGGCGTCTAGATGAAGAATGAGAATGAATATGAGGGATTAGAGAGAATTAAGGGAGCAAGATTGGGTGCACTTAACCGGGAGTGAAGACGTTGCAAAAAAAAGCAGGAAAGCGTAAGTGTAAACAGTGTGGGAAGCCTTTTATTCCAGACAATAGGTTTCAGGGCTTTTGTTCAGAAGAATGTTACCAGATTTTCGTTTGGCGACGAAGTAAATGAGAAGAGGTTTAGGAGCGTGCCTACGGAAGAGGATGGAATGCAAGAAGAGTTGCTCTGTTGACATGATAAGTGTGAAAGGAAAATAGTAGGTAGTGCTAAGGCGAGGCGGGAAAAATGAAAGGTGATTTGAAGAAGCGCTAGAGGAAGTTGGTGAAAGATGTTTGAGAGAAGTGAGGATTAGTGAACACCTTTGAGTCATCGCTAAAAGACAAAAGAGGTAAGAACATGACAAAAGTAGGAAAAAATGTGTTAAGGTACAAACCAAGAGATTTGTACACAGAATGCCCAAAGTGCGGTTCTGGTGAAATAGACCGTTATGTAACTGGTTTAAATGCTTGTAAGAACTGTGGAAATGTTTGGAGAGTAAAAAACGAAAAAAAGAAAGGCTGTATTGGGATTCACTACGGCTGGAGCAAATGATATGGAACTAAAAATCCTATACGACAACAAGCCATGGAAGGTTTCAGGAGAGGTTTTGGGTTTTCATGCTTGGTTGAAGAGAAGAAGATACTTTTTGATACTGGCACGCGCAAGATGGTCAAAAACTAACGCGAGGGATACAGCAAAGTGCCTTTTCGCAGAAATTAATAAATCATGTGATAGTAATAGCGAGAGGCAAATACGGGACGGAATACGTGAAGTTCTGCGAACCGCATGAGCCAAGCACTAAGACCTCTCTGCTTTTTCTCCGAATACTTGAAGTCGATCGATCGTAGACGAAATCGATCTCGTCTACGCTTCTAAGGAATTCTCCAGGTCAATCGCTCATCTATTTTCTGTGCTCCTCCTGTATCTTCCCCGTATATTGTTTGATTGCTTCTCGTAATGATCCTACGACAATAGCACAACAATCCCACATATGTTTTGGCAGACTTCCCGTTCCATCCTCTAAATATCCTATTACATCAGCCACATTCAATTTTAACGCTTCTTCAAGTCTTTTACCTTTTGCTAGTTCAGTTAATGCAGATGCGGAAGTAACCGCACCAGGACAACCATTGGTCCTGTATTTTGCATTCTCTATTATGCCTTTCTCTTTGTCAATTCTCAAATAAGTATCTACACGGTCTCCACATGTGCCAGTGAAGCCTCCAACTGCATCTGGATCGTTCTCTAACGTATCACCTTCGACGAGAAAGTTTTTCCGAAATCTAAAAAGCTCGAGGGCCTTATCCGAAAAGCCTTCCTCTTTTAACCCTACTATCAACGACTGTTCTACCTTTTTTAATCTTTCTAGCTCTTTCAGTTTTTCTTCGTAATGTTTGAGTTTTTCTTTTAATCTAATTAGTTCTTCTGATTCCTCTTTACTTAATTCTGGCATTTTAACACCGTCGGATGCAAATTAACACCGTTAAATATTAAATCTTCTATATGCATGGATATGAGTGTAGGCGATTGGATTGATACCTCCATGCATAGTCGTAGTACGTTATATATTGCCAGCGATTAGGGCTCAGATCGCGAGGAAGTTGATAAACGAGTATGGGCTAAGGAGAAGCGAGGCATCCAAGAAGATGGGAGTTACGCCGGCAGCCGTGACTCAATATCTCGAAAGGGTAAGAGGAGAAATAGCCAACTCCATGGTCGAGAGCTCAGAGGAAGCCGCTGAGGCAGTCTCCCAAATAACTGAGGACATGGTTAAGAACGAAGCCTCAATGTGCGAAGTGTTGGATAAGATGTGCAAGGCCTGTCTAGCGATAAGGTCTAGCGGCTTACTATGCGAAATGCACAAAGAAATGTTGCCCGCCTTGAAGGGAAGGGAGGCTTGCGAGCGCCCTAGCCACCTTTGCCCCTCGCTGAGGGCGAATCCATGAGGAACATGGAGCTCACCAGACGGTAAAACATACATGCTTCATTTTCCAATTTGGGTTATAGATGTATAAAAGCTGGATGAAAAGGGTGTTAAACGATGCATGCATGCCTGTAAATCCTTCTCTTATAATCATGACTTTCCTCGATGCTTCCATCACTTTCAGCACGTCATCGAGGTACCCTACGTTCTTCTTTGCCATAAATACGTTAGGTGAAGTACGGCTTCCTTCTCTCCACAGCTTTAACGAAAAGTTTCTTCAGGGCTTCATCTGAGGCCCCGTTTCTCATGGGGCCTAAGACGTCTATAAGATCATCTGACCTAAACAGGCAAGTCTTGAACTTTCCATCGGAAGTTAGGCGTATTCTCCTGCAGTATTTGCAGAATTCCAGGTTGTGCATGGGCTTCACCACCTCCACTTCTACCCCTCCGCGCAGGAAGTACTTTTTCCGGTGGTGCATCCTTCGAACCTTTATCTCTCGTGTCACTTTCTCCAGTTCATTCTCCAGCGAGGCCAAGTCCATGTGATATTTCTGATAGAGTTCACCTTCATCGGCCGATTCAAACTCTATCACCTGGAGGATCGCATCGTTTTTCCTCGCAAAGTGTATCATATTCCATATTTGATCGTCGTTCACGTCCTTCAGGACGACCATGTTCACCTTTACAGGCCACAAACCCGCCTTCACAGCCTCTTTTATACCTGCGACAACTGCTTCTAACGCATCTACGCTGGTGATTAGCCTATACGTTTCTGGTTTCAGCGTGTCCAGGCTCACATTAACCCTCACCAGGCCGGCATTCTTTAGCTGGTTAGCAAATTTGCTTAATAAAATTCCGTTTGTTGTCATGGACACTTCAGCTATCCCCGGCACACTTTTGATCTTATGCACAATTTCCAAAATATCGCTTCTCATCAGAGGTTCTCCACCGGTCAGTTTTACCTCCGTTATGCCGAAGGGCGCAACAACCTTGACTATTCTCTGCATCTCTACCGTCGTCATCTCTACGCCTCCGCTGAGTTCCTGCCCCTCTTGGTGACAATAAAAGCAATGCAGGTTGCATCTTTGGGTGACTGATATTCGAATACCCGTTATGGGTCTTCCGTATGGATCCTTAATCATCGTGCATCTCTTACTCTTTTGTTTCCTTTTAAGATTAATTATCACTGAAGAGCGAACAAGGTTTATGCTTCAATGATGGTAAAACGTGATTATAGAGAATTTAAGAAGCAGAACCTAATAGTTTGGTAAAGACTACTCACTTAAACTGATACGCTAGAAACTTAAGGTGCGAAAGTTGGAAATATCTTTTACCGCTGACTTCAGAGATAGAAAACAAGACTATGTTGACGCTACTACTTTGAATGATGCTTTCTCGACATTTTTGCCCGTTTACATCAAGATAGAAAGACTTGAAATTAAATGGAGTGAAAGACCTAGAAGAAGTGGAAATTATTACAAAATTAAAATGAAAACTGGCAAACTTTATACAATTAAGGAAATCAAAAATACGTTAAAGGAAAGAGGAATACTGATGAAAGATGTCAGGAGTGTTATGTATCTACATTAAGAATCTGATCTGGTCTCAGATTTAGCCACTCCCGGTACAAGGCGCGCGCGCAACTTGAGTTTTGGAGCTGCATGGGTGTCTATGTAACAAATGTTCTAATAACCTCGAATATCAAGCATAACGAAGCAGTAGAGTAACCCGTATTTCTTTTGTGGTATGACGATTATAAAATGAAAACCTCTGAGTTTGTTAAAGGCTATTTATATTTAAATGACGTAGCGGGTTTCAGCTTTTTCCTTCTCTTTTTTCTTCTTGGCTACTAGTCCCTTCTTAGCTCCCAATTTGGTGACTTCTATGTCGTATTCTATGAAGGAATGCACAAACTTTGAGATGTTGCTACTTATTTCCTTCAGTTCTTCTTGAGTAAACTTAACCATGATGTCGGGGTTTCCAACCCACTGCATCCAGCCTATTACGCTTCTTTGCAAGGCGCCTAACATGAAGTGGACGTACCTTACTAGTTCTAGGCGATCCCTCTCCTCTATCTTCTCTAATTTCTCTATCCGCTCCAAGATCTTCTCAGAACTCCGAATCCACATTTCACTCAACAAGTACACCTCGTTCGCTAACCAAACCTGTGAGAGAGGTCTAATATTTCTTTCTCATAACGAATATTTAGACCGAAGTAGTCGCCATTTCCACAATAAGGTGTCTATTCGCTACGTTTAACTTATTCTTAGAGCTGGATTACTTTGCCCGCTCCGCCCTCGACACACTTTTCCGGGTATAAGGACTTTATTTCCGACGTGTGTTGAGTACAATGAGCAGGACATATCAGTTCTAAATCTTTGAACAAATCAAATTCACTGAATCCATGTAAACCGCCGATGATAGCATTTACCTTTCCAAATTGTGAAGCTGCTCTAAGAATATGTTCCATTTTTGGATGGGAACAACCTACGATTATAACTAGCCCTTTTTCTATCTTAACTACCATACTCTGCTCTATGTTATCGAGTTCACCGGTGGAAAAAACATTTTTATGAATCTTTGTAGGTCGTTTTATAGTGATTACTTCTCTTCCAGCAGGTCCAGCAAATGAAGGTGGAACATAAATTTTAGCTGTTTTGTTTACTTTGAGAAAGTCTGGAAGTCCACCAACGTGATCATGATGAGCGTGGGAAATGAAGACTTTATCAATGGAACCAGGATCGATGTTTAATTTTTCCATGTTTGAAAGAAGTATTGAACCATTCGTCCCTGTGTCGAAAAGAATTTTTGGAGTATTCTCCACTTCCACGAGGCAAGAGAAGCCGAAATCAGCTTTAAGCTCTTTTTTGTAGGCTTCGTTGTCGTAAATAAGGGTGACTTTCATCTTTTTAATCTCCGTCCTTTCTTTTTTGATCATCCGTCGTTAAATGCTTGTCTGTTTATAAAATTTCGGTTCGATGTGAACAGTATGCGTGCGCTCTTTCTTTTGACTCATTTCACTAAGCTAATACTAGAATGCCTCTACCCTGACTATTTCCGGTATCTTTTTCTTAAGATATTGCTCCACTCCCATTTTAAGGGTCATAGTTGACATTGGACATCCAGCGCATGCTCCCTTCAGCCTAACCTTAACAACACCACGGTCTACTTCGAAGAGCTCTATGTCCCCTCCGTCAGCCTGCAACCGAGGTCTCAGTTCTTCAAGGACTTTTTCCACCCGGTCTCTGATCGTTTCCTCCATCGTGTTCACCAACACTGCATTACAAAATACTGTCTTATAAATAGCGCACGCGAAATTATTGTTCCACATATATTGACGTTTTACCTTGAAAGCGTTCAGAAGAACCTTGGCACTCAACTTATGCGCTTATCCAAATAAGACGCCTTTGTAGTATATTGTGTTTGGGCAGCCAAGACATCGTTCAGACTTGTGATAGGAGCATTTGTTGCACCGTCCACCGCATGGAGAAACTTCCGTTTTTTCCCT
>DAOVDC010000042.1 GCA_030669695.1 Candidatus Bathyarchaeota archaeon | reverse complement strand
GCGCGGATTAAGGATTATCTCGAGGTTTATGAGAAGTTCAGGAATCTCTAAAGTTGATGCTTACAAGGAATAGACAGCATCAAAAAGCCTTTGATTACACTTCATACTAATTTCTCATTCTTTCAATCCATACACAAATATAGGGACTTGAATTGCACTGCGAAAATGAGGTAGACATTTGCAGATTTTTTCGAATGCATGCATGCAAAATCTAAAAGCCCATGTGTTGGTATGCATGCATGACACGTAACAAACTTTAAATCCGAAGAGTCGATTCATAATGTTAAGTGAAAGGAGGTCTGTTTGCAGTATGAGTTTCTTTCTAGGACGTGGGGAGAGTGTCATGAGAGAACAAACAGGTGTACACTATCATGGCGGTTATAGTAGAATCGGATCATATATGTTAGGAAAGCTCATCTTGACGAACAAACGATTCATTTTTCTGCAACAACAAACTGTCAAGTCTGGTGGACTTTTCGGATTTGGAAAAAAATCTGAAGTTCAAACAGTTGGTGTAAAAATCAATCTCCCTGTAGAGAACGTGCTTGGGGCGACTGTGGAAACTCGCTCAAGAAAGAAAGGCACGTTGAATGAACCACCGTCTCTGTTTAACAAAGAGCAATATCAAATCCTGATGGTGTCACTAGAAACCCAATCTGGAATGGAGAACCCTATATTTGAAGTTTATAATGCTCAAGATTGGGTGACAGCAATCCAACGTTCTGTTGGCGGAGAAGCTGTTTGAGCATTAGATGCGAACACTGTGGAGCTCCCTACAGAGGCAGTATTTCGCCATATTCTAAATTTGTGACTTGCGAGAACTGTGGTTGTGCAATAAGAGTTAGTGCTGAAACCCAAGCACACACGATCAGAAAGGTAGTCTATGAAGAAGAGAGAGCGCCCCCGCAGAAGATTTTCGATATCAGCGAATTTGAAAGATTTCTTGTAATGAAAGGGATAAAGACTTTTGATTCGACCAGTGGGATCTTGAAGTTGGGGTCTCATGAAGTACTGATCAAGCCAGACGGATCAGTGGAAGGTTCTGGACGCTTAAAGTCCCGTGTAGAGAAATGGATTCAGGAATTCATGACAAGCGAGTAATGTGAGCATAGGAGGAATGATTGATTACCGAACCTAGTCGTTTGCTACACGATGCCACACTGAAGTTAGGAAAGGGTGAACTGAAAGAAGCGATTGACCTTGTGACTAAAGCAAGGAAAGAGATACGCGGTCGTCTGTTATTGAAGAACATAGGTCCAAGTGAATACAGCATATTGAAGCAACTCTCGTATCTTCTGGACTCCACAGCATTACAGCACTTCATAATTTCGAAAAAAGAAGGAACTGAGACCGACAATATCTCAAAACTAGGGCGTCTATGTCTTTCGCTTGGAATCTGCAATGTTGTAGAAACACTGCTTCTTCCACTTGCTAGGACACACTCTGATTTTAACCATGAAAAACAAGAATCTTCATGGCTTTGTCAATTCAATGAACTTCTGAAACAGGAAATACATGGTTCTGTGAAACGAGTAGTACGAGATATACGAAACGAAAGACTCAGAGGCCCAAAGGAAGAACTCAATCGTTCCATTAAAAAGATAGTTGACTCAGCAGATCCAACAGTAGAAGGGGTTCGAGAACTAGCAATTCGATTAGGAAGGCGATTTGAAGCAGGCAATTTTAAACAGGCAAGAAAGCTCTACGAGTACGTCAGAGACGAAATTCAATACGTCTATGACCCATTTGGCATAGAGGAAATTCAACCTCCAGACGTAACACTAAAACTACGTTCAGGTGATTGTGAGGACCAAGCAATACTTTTGACTTCTCTTCTACTCGCAATCGGCTTCGAATCTGCGTTACTTTTCGCAGATGCAAACAATGACGGTCTTCCAGATCATGTCTATTCGGCAGTCTACATTCCAAAGGCTCCTGACTACACAAAACCTTTCGCAAAGAAGAAACTAGACGACGGAAAAAATCTACATGATTGGATTCCACTTGATCCTACTTCACTGGACTCTGATTTTGGTGTCATTCCAATCGAGGACTTGCAGATTGCCAAACTCGTATCGATTCCAACCAAGGAACAGAAAACATAATGCATGCGAAGCGAACGAAGTGAGCGAGCGCAACAATCGTTCGAGGAAGGAAGGATTAAAATTTTATTCGAGCTTACGCAACGAGTCTTGTCATATACACTTCTGGTTTGTTCGGCGAACCAGTTTTCACGCCGTTGCGAAACTCTTACTCCTTTTTCCGATATTCATCTAAGAAAGCGAGTATTGCTTCTAGCTTAGAGGTTTCCACAATCTTATGTCCACCCGCCAAAAAAACTCGAACCTCCTGTATGCTTCCAGGCATACAGTTGACGACTTGAACAGACTCCTCCTCTTCCAATTCAAACTGCTCCATAAGTTTCTTCACGATTTTTTCTGCAGTTTTAGCATCTACCTTAGAGAATTTTGCCGCGTAATCCAAGGATCTTCGTTGGAACTGATCAAGCTGTTCTTCGCCTATTGATTCTAACATTTTTTTAACTTCGGGAACCGTGACTATATGCTTCTTCGTTGCTTTTCTAGGCATTTTTCATCCTCCTACATGAGGTTTTAGATGTTCTGGGCGCACAATTATCTCTTTCACCGCTTTTCCCTGCGTGACGTTTACGATGTAGGCTCTGCCTTTCTTATCAGCTATGACGCCTATTCTTCCATGGAATCTTCGATGAGGCATACCCTTATGAACGCTTGGATCAAGCTTGACTACTACTTTCTCTCCCGGCTTATACTCATAAAGTATTTTACTAAGACCCGTTTTTCCTCGTTCTCGAGGCTTTCTCCTTAAAAGGGAACGAGTTTTCCTGCGATATCCTTTCGCTTTTCTTCCCATTTTCAAGATCCCTCCATAACGACGTTTAAAACGTCTAACTCGAGAGGTTTAGCCTTAGCGTTAACAATCTTAGTGACGTTGGGGTCGGTTCGACCTTCGTCGCCTGTTATTAATTCTTTAATGTAAAGTCCTCCTTGACAACGGATTCTCAATTCCACACGGCTAGGCTCTAACCTCTTTATTTTCGTCGTATATATGTACTTTTCTCGGACGCGGTCTGCTCTTCTGTGCAGGACACGTAAAGGAGTTTGCTGATGAACAACCAAACTGGTAAGCGTTTTCTCTAGGGCTTCTAACTCGTCATCAGAAATGTTTCTGTCAAACTCGACGATTACCTTGTAGATTTTTTGTGCTGCCTCCGCTTTCTTTAATTTTCTAACCATATCTCTATCAGCGACGCACAGATTCAGAACTTTCACTTTGCCCTCTGCCTGTTTATTGATTGTTCGTGCAAGATTTTGTAAGTTTATAAATCGTTTTTTGGGCTTTTTGACTTCTATAATGAACGGTCTTCCAGATCCCAGCATGCGAGCGTCGACGTCTTCTCGCCCAGCCGCATGGAATGCGGTCTCTTCTCCACAGGTTTTTTGTAATGTTGGTCCTGCGATGATTTCTTCGACCGATTCTGAGTACGTTTTTCCTGTCCCGTTGCATCGTGGGCACCCTTTTCCTCTGCATTCAGAGCAAAGCCATTTTGACTGCGGTATTCCTCGGATCAGTTTTTTGTATTTACCCATGATATACAGTGGGTTTACTTGGAGTGTGACTTGTTTGGTGAAGGGGTTGACGAGGACTACAACTTCTGGCTTTGCGTATTCTGCTGTTTTTTGTGTGATTTCTGAGAGTTTCTTGCCGATGTTACGGCTAAATTCGTTCCGCATGCTTTCTCCGTGTTTCACTGCAAACTCAGCCTTAAACTCGTCTTCCCTTTCCTCCACTTTGGTTGGTAGTTCTATGCCGACCAAGAATGTGTCATACTCGTAGTCTTGCAATTTTTCCACTGAACTGTCTACTAGTTCTTGTAAGAGTTTAAATTGGCCCTCACAGAGATGACATTCCCGTCTTTTTCCGGCCCGTTTTTTCGTTTTTCTTAATATTTCGGCAGCCATATCGAAGGATCCATTTGTTGCCATTGTTTTGAGGAGCGAGACTCCTGCTTTTTCCCTTAGGAGTGCTAATTGATGGCCTTTCATGGTTAACATTAGCTTGAGGGTTTCACCTCGTTTTTTGTTGTCTACTCCGTAGCCTAGGAGAGCGAATTGTCTCCCTAAGCAATGGTTGCAGAGGGGATGTTTCTCAAGCATTTTTCGCGCCCTTTCAAGTATCTCCGTGAAGAACCATCCTCCTTTTACTTGAACGTGCCACAGTGTTTTTAGATGTTTTTTATTACGGCATCCTGAGTTTTTTTCCAAAAAATGGAAGCTTCTTCCTTCTCAATGTTTTCATCATCTTTCTCATCATTGAGTGTTGTTTAAGAAGTTCTTTCACTTCTTTATCGGTGGCGCCTGCCCCTCGGGCTACGCGTCGTATTCTGGATGCATTGAAGATTTTTGGTTTTTCCCTCTCAGTTGGCGTCATTGATTCGATGATTACCTTCCATCTTTTTAGGCGGTCTTCAGCGATGTCCATTTGGTCTTCGGGTATGTCGTAAGAAAAACCGGGAATCATCTTCAGAAGATGTCGAAGTGGTCCCATGCTTTTCATGGATTCGAATTGTTCGTACATGTCCGTGAGAGTGAATCTTCCGCTCAGAAACGCTCGCATCTTCTTCTCTGGAGCCTTTATCTCTGCCTCGCGCACTTTTTCGATGAGTGTTTGGAGGTCGCCCATGCCTAACAGTCTGCCTACGAATCGTGATGGGACAAAGGATTCTATGTCGTTGATTTTTTCGCCTGTGCCGATGAATTTTATGGGTGCTCCTATTGCTGCGACGGCTGAGAGTGCGCCTCCTCCTCTCGCGGAGCCGTCTAGTTTTGCAACTAAAATTGATCCGATTGGTGTGGCTTCATGGAATGCCTTTGCTTGTATTGCTGCTTGTTGACCTATGGTGCCGTCGACTACTAAGATCACTTCTGTGGGTTTGACTGCTTTTTCCATTTCTTTCATTTCTTTGATCAGGCTTGTCTCGTCTTTGTGTCGTCCAGCGGTGTCGATGAGGATTACGTCGTATTTGGGAAATTGTTTTAGTCCGTCCCGGGCAACTGTGACGGAATTTTTTGTTTTCGAGTCTCCGTAGACGGGAACGTTTATGCGTTTGGCTAGTTGTTCTAGTTGTGCGAGTGCGCCTGGTCTGTAGGTGTCTGTGCAGACGAGTGCTGTTTTTAGTCCTCTTTTTTGGAAGTATCTCGCAAGTTTTGCCGCAGCCGTGGTTTTGCCTGAGCCTTGTATTCCCACAAGCATGAGGGTGTTTCTTTTTCCAGTCTTTATCTTCAGTTGAGCGGTTTTTTCGCCTAGGAAGCGTGTAAGTTCTTCGTAGACCACTTTTATTACGTGTTCTCGTCTGGGCACCCCTGGTGGAAGTTTTTCTCCTAAAGCTCTGTCTTCTATTCGTTTCGAGATTTCAAGAACAAGCTTCACGTTAACATCCGCTTGGAGTAATGCCCGTTGAAGGTCGCGGACCAACTCCTTTACAGTAGCCTCATCCACGATAGGAGCTCGGAAAATCTTCTTTAACGCACTGTATAGGCCTTTTCCCAGCGTTTGGAGTGCCATCGTTTATTCATTGTCTCCTTTATTCTCGTGCTACATTCATTTGTTCATTGTGTCTTTTAACGAAGCGTCTTATTTGTTTGTTATCCCTTTCCACTTAGCGACACAACTCCTCTTTTCCGTTTCCAAAAACTTTCATCATCAAATACAATTCTTCGGTTTTTTCTAGAAAGAGGTCATTGTAGGATTCTGGAGTATTTTTCAATGAATCGTTTTATTTCCTTTGAAAATTTAGGGTTGAGAAAAACATCTGTGCCGTGACCAGTCTTCTTCTTTCCTATCCATCCCATCTTGATTAACTCCTTGACTACGGTTTGGCAGATTCCATATTCGTGAGGGGGAAGACCTTTGGGAACATTTTCAATGGGGGTGTGTCTTTTGCCCCAATAGTGGTGATGATGAAGTTTCCACAGAATTCTAAACTTATGTTTGACAAAGGCTTCCTCTTCCAATGTGATCGCCGTATCCTACTATACATTTCATACAAATTAATATGATCTCTTGAATCGTACCCTAAATGACTACAATATGTTACGTTAAGTGTATTAAAAAGTTGTCGTTGAGTGTAAACACTTATGTATCCGTTAGTAGACGTTTGTATACTAGTAAAGGAAGGGTGCAATGAGTGCTGGAAGATTTGTTCGGTAACAATGCTTTCACGAAAGTCTTAGATTTCTTTCTAGAAAACAGATTCTGGGACTACACAAAAAAAGACATTGCAAACGAATCTGGAATAAGTAGGACCCAGTTATACAGATTCTG
>DAOVDC010000035.1 GCA_030669695.1 Candidatus Bathyarchaeota archaeon | reverse complement strand
TAGATGACCTTCTGCGCTCCACGTTGGCAAGCCGAGCTCGAGCCCTCGCTATCTTGGTCTTAGAAGGCTCTCGGAGTCTACGTGGTTTGGTTGGTCGAAAAGTTTTATCCATGAATGCGGAGGTGGCTTTCCTGCGTTTTCTACGAGTTTTCTTTTTGACCAATCCTTCTCTTCTGAAAGTAACCGTTTGATGTTCCAAATTGGCAGTGTACACTTTCCATTTTACATCCAGCCACGCTTGAGCTTGAGGGCTACTCTGTGTGCTCCACCAGTGTCGATAATGCGTAGCCGAGAAGGGAAGGCTGTCGTCGATTATCTCTTCAATCTTAGCGAAAGGCAATGTGACGTGATCAGCATACCGTGCTTTTCTGGCCAAGTACCTACTAAATGGACTGTACTTGCTTCCTCTCATTTTCGGCGAGACAAGCCTCCGAGCACAGTTCAAACAGATGAGGTTACCATCCCACGTATATGTAATGCAGTCTCTACAGTACATTTTTTTACAACGGTAACAACACCTAAGAGAATAATGCGAAAATGTTCTCTCACACAGCGAACAGTCTTCTTTCATTACAGGCGCCCTACGCTGCATTAGTTCCTTCTAGTTGTTCTTCTCATGCAGCGAATTTAAACATGTTCTTTAAACAATTTCAGCCGGCAAAAATCTTTATGCTCGCTTGCAGTACAAAAGCTAGTTTAAAGGAGTAGAATAAGTGGTGTGACCATGCCAAAACTGGCGATAAGCAAGAAAGAGTATGAGAAAAGAATAGAAACTGTTAGAAAAGAGCTTATGAAAAGAAAGCTAGATGCTCTGTATCTAACCAGCGGCACAAGCTTCTTCTACCTCACAGGATACTCATACATTGCAACAGAAAGACCAGCAGCACTCATCATTCCTATAGAAGGCGAGATAACCTTTATGGGGCCACTCCTAGAAATTGACCACATCCCATTAAAAACCACCTTGATAGGAAGTATCAAGACATATCCCGACTATCCAGGACACAAACATCCAATAGACCATTTCGCTGACTTTCTCAAAGAACTAGGATTAAGTGACAAAAAGATTGGCGTAGATAATCCAGCTGGAGCCGCCGGAATCTGGGGTTACAAGGGGTCCCCGATAACGGAAAAGCTTCGCAAAGCCAAGTTTGTCAAGGCAAAAGACATAGTTGAAAACATGCGAATAATAAAATCGAAAGAAGAGATTGCGCTGATAAAAGAGAGCGCCAAATGGGGAAACCTAGCCCACACATTACTTCAAGAATATACGGAACCCGGCTTATGGGACGTCGACATCGCATTGAGAGCCTCCTACGAAGCCTCAATGACCCTGAAGAAGACGTTAGAGCCAGAGTATGAGCCGTGTAGAAGAAGTGGAGCACCAGCAAGCGCAGGCTTTAGAGGCCAAGTCGGTTCGATGTCGGCTATCCCTCACGCAATCGGCACAAAGAGGAGAATTCAAGTGGGGGAGGCCATCGTAACAGGTGCCGGAGCAGAAATCGGCGGATACAACAGTGAACTTGAGCGAACCATGATTGTTGGAGAACCAACTGAAAAGCAGAAAAGGTATTTTGAAGTTATGTTGAAGGCCCAAGATGCGGCTTTAGCAGCTTTCAAGCCTAGGGCAAAATGTTGTGATGTCGATAAAGCAGCCCTGAAAGTGATTCAGAAAGCAGGCTACGCTGGATTGATAAGGCATCATACCGGTCATGGAATAGGCTTAGAAGGTCACGAACCACCGTGGCTGGATGTAGGCGACGACACTGTTATGGAGCCGGGTATGGTCTTCAGTTGCGAGCCTGGTATATACAAACCGGGGTTTGCGGGTTTTCGGCATTCAGATACTGTGGTGATAACAGAGAACGGAGTAGAGAGAATGACATATTATCCTAGAGACTTGGAATCATTGATCATCCGAAAGGAATGACACTTCTATATCAACTAACATAATTGATAATTTTTTTCAAAGCCTTGACGATATTCAGCTTTATTTCCGTTGCACACGTTTGGTAAGTTCCAATTCCTCCGCCATAAGGATCTTTAATATCCAAGTCGTCGATTTCCCCTGCAAACTCCTTCAGGGTGAAAACCTTGTGTCTAGATTGCAGATGCTCTGAGACAATCCTGTCTTTGTAGCTTTTTTTCATAGTTAAGATCAAATCCGCCTTTTCGACTAATTCTTTTGTCAGTTGCCTTGACGTGAAAGATGAGATGTCGATACCTTCTCCTCTCATAACTTTTATGGCCTCACTTGTTGGAGGCCCTCCATAGGCGTTCGTTCCCGCCGAGAGAGCTTCAATCTTTACGGGTTCATTAAAATCTTCCAACATTTTCTTCAGAAAACCCTCAGCCATCGGGCTTCTACAGATGTTTCCATAGCACACGAAAAGGACCAACTTACTAACCATAGACCTTCCACTTTCCATTGCAGTCTCAGTATTCTTCATGCTACCTAAAGAATTCTTTTATCCATCGAATCTTGAAATAAGGAAAGTTTAAATAAAATACGATTCACTTCAGTGGTTAGCTTGAAGAGAGATATGGACGGTTTAGGATGCCCAAAGAATTCCAGCACATCATTCGGATTGTCAACACCGACCTATACGGCACCCAAAAAATAGTCTATGCCCTAACGAATATAAAGGGAATAGGAATCAAATTAGCCAACGTGATTGTGAAAAAAGCCAACATCGATCCGAAAACTCGCGTAGGCTTTCTCTCCGAAACTGAAGTTGAGAAAATTAAGGGCATACTAAAGGACCTAAAGAAACACGGCGTGCCCAGTTGGCTTCTTAACCGCACCAAGGACCGCCAAACTGGAAAACACCTTCACCTTATTGGATCTGACCTCATTCTCCAAACAAAAACAGACATTGATCAAATGAAAAATATCAGATCATGGAGAGGATTCCGTCACGCTTACGGGTTGAAGGTACGGGGGCAACGAACAAGAACCACAGGCAGAACCGGAAAGGCTATTGGCGTGAAATTTAAGAAAACAAGGACGCGGCAATAATCATGGGCGATCCTAAAAAGCAACGAAAAAAATATGAAACGCCAAAGTTTCCTTGGCGAATCGATATTCTAGAAACGGAACTAAAACTGCTTGGTCAATACGGACTGAGAAACAAAAGAGAACTCTGGCGTCACAAAACCATGGTCTCAAAGTTTCGAGGAATCGCTCGGTCGCTTCTAGGCATGTCTGCTGAGGAACGAAGAAAACTGGAAAAACAACTTATCGATAGACTTCGCCGCCTTGGTGTTCTACCTAAAGCAGCTGCTTTAGATGATGTTTTAGACTTAACTATAGAAGACATCCTTGAACGTCGACTTCAAACCCTCGTATTTAGAAAAGGCCTAGCTAAATCTATGTATCAAGCTCGTCAACTCATTTCACACAGGCATGTTGCCATCGAAGGTAAACGAGTTTCATCCCCAAGCTATCTGGTCTTAAGCGATGAGGAGGCAAGAATAGGTTACGCTCCAACGAGTCCTCTAACAAATTCTAATCATCCAATAAGAGAATCTGTTGGAGCCACGGTTGAGACAAAACCAACGGTAAAACCAAAAACTAGAGGTTAGAAACAGTGAGCAAAAAAGCTGAAAGATGGGCAGTCGTCCACATTTACAGCTCCTACAATAACACGATTATACACATCACCGACATATCTGGCGCCGAAACCATCGCCAGAGCCTCAGGAGGCATGTTTGTGAAGGCAGCTAGGTTACAATCATCACCCCACGCTGCCATGCGAGCCGCAGCTCACGTTGCAAGTACTGCTAGGGATAGGGGAATAAACGCCATACACATCAAAGTTCGAGCCCCAGGCGGATCAAGTGCTAGGACGCCGGGTTCTGGAGCACAAGCCGCCATACGAGCTTTGGCTCGAACTGGATTCCGCATAGGTCGCATTGAAGAGGTAACACCGGTTCCACATGATGGAACGCGAAGAAAGGGCGGGCGCAGAGGACGCAGAATCTAACTTTCCGTTAGCTGAAAATGCCATTTAGTTCTAGTTTTTCAAACGAGAAACATTGAAAATGAGTTAGCACGCACAGTGGTGGTTCTAGAAGGTTATTATTGCGTTACTGGCGGAGGTTTGTGGTTTTGATGCTGCAATACTCGAAACATTTTGCTTAAACAAAAAGTTTCCTAATGTTAATATGAATGCCTCTTCCTCCTAAATATTACCATAACATTGAAATAATGCCTTCCTCTCCTTATGGAAAGCACGTGAGTCCATAAGCATCTGCACAAAGGGCGTTTAGTCATAATGAAGATTCAGATAATTGAAAAAACTGATTTCACCATGCGGTTAACTATCCAAGGAGTTGAGACGTCCTTTGCGAATACGTTGCGCCGAATTATGCTCTCTGAGGTCCCCACTATGGCTATAGCGGATGCAGTTATCATTGAAAACTCATCCGTACTTCCCGACGAGATTCTTGTCCATAGGCTGGGATTCATCCCCCTCAAAACAGATTTAGATTCCTACAACCTTCCCGAGGAGTGCCCATGCAAAAGCGAGTTTGGATGCAATCTATGTCGTGTAGCTCTGACATTGGAAGCTGAAGCCGCCGATGAGGTAACAGCCGTATACTCGGGAGACCTACAGTCCGAGAACCCGGATATAGCACCCGTTAGCGAAAAGATTCTTCTCGTAAAGTTGGCGCCCGACCAAAAAATAAAATTGGAGGCATATGCTCGACTGGGGAAGGGAAAGGTCCACGCGAAGTGGCAACCAGTTTCCACATGTGCCTACGAGTTTGTGCCTGAAACCGAAACCAACAACGAACGCGGTGATACATTTATTTTTAACATAGAATCAACAGGCGCTCTTCCGGTTGAAAGAATAGTGCTTGAGGCCGTTCACATACTTGACAGACGATTTAAAGACTTCTCTAAACAATTAAAGGGGATAAAAAAATGAAACATGTTAGAACTACCAATCCAGAGCTAATTAACCTCATTCGATCGTTAAAAAAGAAGTCTCGAGAAAGCGAGGCAAGAATATGGCGTGATATAGCGGATTTTTTGTCTCGTTCACGACGAAGACGCATAGCCGTAAATGTAAGTCGATTAAATCGGTACACTAAAAAGGGAGAAACGGTGGCGGTTCCAGGCAAGGTATTGGCCGCAGGAAAAATTGATCATCCAATCAAAGTAGCAGCCTTCACCTTTTCTCAACCAGCACAGACAAAAATTTTAAAGGCCAAGGGAAAATGCTTATCACTCTTTGAGCTGATGAAGAAAAACCCGAAAGGCACAGATGTGAAAATCATTGGGTAAACCAACGACTACTGAACGTGTTGCTGTAATTGACGCAACTGGACTGATTCTCGGTCGAATGGCCAGTCACATAGCTAAACGTCTCCTCCAAGGCGAAAAAATAATCGTCGTAAACGCAGAAGAGGCGGCCATATCTGGCAAAAGACTGAGCATAGTTAAAGAGGCAAAAAGATACTTAGAAATCGGCCACCCAAGAAAAGGCCCCTTACATCGGAGGCGGCCAGATCGAATCGTCCGAAGAACCGTACGCGGCATGCTTCCACGAAAGAAACCAAAGGGAAAACAAGCATACAAACGATTGAAGGTTTTTCTCGAAGTCCCTGAAGAGTTTAAAGGCAAGGAAATGCAAACGATTCCTAACGCTAATGCGGAGAAGTTGCGATGTCCCTATATAACTGTTGGAAAACTGGCAAAAGAAATCGGGTGGACTCCAATAGGTGAATAAAAATGCCAAGCCCTAAAAGAATCTTATTAACCAGCGGAAAACGAAAAACTGCTATTGCCCGAGCAACCGTCAGAGCGGGAAAAGGTAGAATCCGCATAAACAATGTTCCTATCGAAATTTTTGAACCTAGAATCGCCCGTGATAAAGTCTGGGAGCCTCTTCTGCAGGCTGATGAGGAAATATGGAAACAGCTTGACATAAATGTTAAAGTGTCTGGCGGAGGTTTCATGGGGCAAGCCGAGGCTACGCGGACAGCCATCGCGAGAGGTCTGTTGAAATGGACAAAGAGTGCTCGCCTCAAAACCGTTTTTACCGATTATGACCGCGCTATGATCGCTGGTGATCCGAGGCGCAAAGAACCTAAAAAGTTTGGTGGCCCTGGCGCAAGAGCTAGGGATCAGAAGAGCTACAGATAGGGTTGTGGGATTTAGGCTTGTTACGGTATTTGTATGCGTGTGGTCTGTCTATAGAGGAGGAGACGGACGAGCAGAGAGACAAGTGAAACGTTGACGGAAACATTGAAATAATGCCTTTCTCCCCCTTATGAAAAGCACACAAACTAAGAAAACATCTCATTAGGAGGCACTCGCTAATTATCATACCAGTACGCTGTTTCTCGTGCGGGAAGGTAGTCGGCGCCAAGTGGGCGGAGTTTGCCAGAAGGGTAAAGACTGGAGAAGACGCAGGAAAAGTCTTAAACAGCTTGGGAGTGACACGATATTGCTGCCGCCGTATGCTTCTATCCCACATAGACATCATCGACGAAGTTCTGAAATTCTACGTAGAAGCTGGAAGAAGAAAACGAGCTAAACAACTTTAACGAGGCAGACGAAGTGTTAACAGTCATCGAAAACGTCACTGCTCGAAAAGTCTTCAACAGTCGAGGAGAAGAAACGCTGGAAATTGACATATCAACCATCGCGGGGTTTGGAAGAGCTTCCGCCCCAGCTGGCGCCAGCAGAGGCAAGGCTGAGGTCATTTCGTACCCTAAAGGCGAAGTAGACCAAGCAATAAAAAAGGTTGGAGAACTCGTTGCCCCAGAGCTAATCGGCAGAAATGCAGATGAACAAGAGGAAATCGACCTTCTTCTCCACGAACTCGATGGAACCGAAGACTTCAGAAATTTGGGAGGAAACACGGCTTACGCCGTTTCTTTAGCCACAGCGGAGGCTGCAGCCGCATCCTACGGTATGCCATTATTTCAACACCTTGCCGGCTATTTTGCAAATGAACTTCCTTATCCCCTTGGAAATGTTTTGGGCGGCGGAAAACACGCGGGAGGAAAAACACCAGACATACAAGAGTTTCTGGTTCTCCCCGTCAAGGCAGAAATTTTTTCAGATGTGGCGAAAGCCAATATTCTAGTTCATCAAAGGGTTGGTTCACTTCTCAGAAAAAAGGATGCATCCTTCACTGGAGGAAGGGGAGATGAAGGGGCATGGGCGCCTAACATAAAAAATGAAGAAGCTTTAGAAATCGTGGCGAAGGCATGTGAAGAGGTTTCAG
>DAOVDC010000031.1 GCA_030669695.1 Candidatus Bathyarchaeota archaeon | reverse complement strand
AGCTCCGTTATAACTCAAATGCATAATGTAGAAATAATCCTTCTTATAGCTGGAAAGCAGAGTTTCGAATTTCATATTCTACGCCTTGACCCATTTTCATCTGGAACGTATGTTGCCTTAAAACTTAAGGCATTCAGTCAGGTCGACAAAGAAAACCCGGCGCTCTACAACGACCCTGCACAAAAAGCGCCGCATGTGGGTGTTTGTCTGTATTCCCAATTCATAAAACTGAAATACGCGATTAAAATGCTACAAAATCGGAAACAAAATAGAACGGTGGTGAGAATTAATGGGAATATTGGATGTTCCTTACTGTCCCAACATCGAATGTGACCAAGAAAAGTTGAAGAAAGGACAGACATGTCCAAAATGTGGGGCGATGGCTCAGAAGTTTGGAATAAACGATGCTGCACACCTAATTAGACAAAAGAAAATGAGGAGAAAAATAAAAGAGGGCGCTAAAGAAATTCTGATTTCTGATGAAATGAGTGACGAACAGCTTCGAAAGAAAATCTATGAAGATATGATGAACTTAGCGACGCATGAAGCAGGAACTGGTTGGATGCGCCTCGGAACTCTCTTGTCTGGAAACTCAACAGACCAAATGCTTGGAGCAGGCTTCAAAGCGTTGATTGACCAGAACAAAATTATCATTAGGCAAAATGAATTGCTTCTGAGAAGTCTGAAGCGATTGAGTAAGTGAACTGTATTACACGCGTGCTGGATTCCACAGCCTTAATGCATGCAGTGATGCTTCATACCACAGCAAGTAGCGCACGCTCGCTATATTATGGTGATTAATTGCTAAATATCCCATATTTTCACAGAGATACTTGCTAGTTGTTTCGCCCTGTCTATGATTTCTTGTTCTGTCCATTTGTCAAGTTTCGCTAGTCCCTTATTGATTCTTAGTCCGCTCTCTCTGAAACCCTTCTCCATGTCTCGTTTTTCAGCAAAGGTTTTGTTGGAATACTCAGGATTGTATCCAGTAAGCGTCAAATTACCCAGTGTATCCACATATTTTTGATGTAATAGTTCATGATTGACACCCAATTCCCTTTTCCATTCTTCGCTAAGCGTCTGGGGCATTATATGCTCGATTTGCAGAATGGAAAGATCAGCAACTTCCTTGTTGTCGTATTTCTCGATTTCCTCCAAGAGAATCCTGAGAATTTTGTCGCCATATAAATTGTTATTTGTCAAAGCTGATTCAAACTCGCTGGCACTAGGCATTCTGCGCTGTCCTGTTTCTGATTTCAGTTTTGATCTGAAGCTCTCCAAAAGATCGTTCTTGTCCAAGCTCCCATATATCGTTGGGAAATACCTGTTAAGGATATTTGTGGGAACGCCGCACACTGCTCTTCTTATTATAAATGTCTCTATCAGTTTCAAGATCTCTGCAAAATGTTCGCTTGATAACTTCGATTCTGCATAATCATGATATAACATCAATAAGAATGGATAAGAAGTTGTGACTTCTAGCCTATTTAACTTGTTGAACCCAACCTTAAGACTCTCACTTCCTTCGTTATCGGGATGCAGCAGTTTGTTATAGTAATCAGCAAACTCAGCTAGGACTTTCATTAATGCTATAACGTCACTCTCAGTTCTTGCGGTTGAACCGGCTTTTTCTTTGAACGAACTATATATTCTATTGAAGTTTGGTATTGATCCCTCCGTAGCCAAGTAGTGTCTTATGAAAGCCTCCAAGTAGTCGCCAAGCTTTTCTTGGATTGGAAACCATATTTCCTTGTAGACTTGCTCTTGATGATCTTGAGTGATCCTCATGAATAGATAGTTCCTTATCAGATCGGCTTGAGTTAGGGGAGTGCCCTTTGCATTTAAGCTCTCGAAAATGAGATAAGGATCATCTCCTTTTTCAAGGCGGACATCAACGACAGAAAGATTGTTCAAAACGATATTCTTAAGACCTACCAGTTTGTTTACATCGTCGATTTTTGACAGTTTCTCTGTAAAGAAACCTTTCGCATACAGCATCAGGTGATAATTAGTGTGGTTAATGGGCTTATCGTCAATCAGATCGAAGAATAACTGTCTGTCTGCTTGTGTCGGCACCAATTTGTACTTGTCTTCTGGATGATACCTATTTGTCAAGTACAGATCATTGATTTCATCTTTGACCTTTGATTTCGGTGCTATTTCTCTAATTCTGTTCCTCAAGGAGGTGAGAAAAAGAAGCGTTGTTATAAGCCTTTGCTGGCCATCTATAACCACGTATCTTGAAGCCCCAGAGGCTGACGAAGGAAGCGGCTCTGTAACGAATGGACCAAAGAAATGGATATTTTCCACGCCTCCTTCTATGCCTTGGATGTCATTCCACATCGTTTCTATCTGTTCTCTTTTCCAACTATACGTTCTCTGAAATAAGGGAACTATAAACTGCTTACTCCCCTCAAGAAATTTCATAATCAAAGTATCGTTTGCTTTCATTCATGTTTGGCTCCTTTTCGTTTCAGCTACTTTCAGTAGATATTCATGCTATCTTGTAATGCAGCATTTAGGGTTTTCTGAAAGAATCTATGTGCACTCAGAATCGAAGACGCGTGCTCCTACAATACTCCTTTGCCCAAAATATAACCCAACAATACACCAACAATCCCAGCGCGGCGCGCGCTTCCGATTCGCTTTAAAACATGTAGCGTTCTATTCAAATTGAGTAATAGTCTAGAAAACATTGCAATTGCTGTCTTGGATAGATCATTCAAAGGAGAGCTATAATTTAAAAATGCATTCCAACATACGAGTACAACGAACTAGATGAATAGGTGAGCACAATGCAGAAGAAAAACAGGGTTGCAGTTTATATTAATTCACAAGGACCAAACCCACAAGTGATTGAAGAGGGGTTACGCTGGCTTGATTCAATATGTGCATCTACTCAAAAGTGCGACGGCCTACTCGCATTCTTGGGGAAATCTCAATCTGAACGTGTAATGTCCCAAGTAATCGGCGAACATCTGGCCAAAGCTTTAGCGAAAAATCAAAAGGTCAAGTTACCCAATTCACCTGTAGAATTGAGTTTGATGACTGAAAGAGAGAGACTTTACACTTGGGATAGCCCGGTGCTGGTGGTCTATCCTTCTAAGAAGCTGTTGGACAAAGTCGACAGTTTATTCGGTGTCACTCATGTTTTAGTAATCCCTTGGACTCTTGAGGAAATTCAATATTGGATTGATACTTGGGGCGCTTATGAACTAGGTACACAACCCACTAAATCGAAAAGGAGACTAGTATCCAATCCTGTTGTTGAGGAAGCTCTGAGAAGCTTGACTGTAGGAGTTAACGTGTCAACAGGTATAGGTCACCCGTTGGACAAGGCATCGACCATTGATCTCTTTAGACGACTGAAGGCTGCAAGTGAACATTTTGATCCAGAAGAGGTTAGAGCTTGGCTGGTTGCAGAAGGCAATTGGAAACCTAAATATGCTGATGATGTTGCAGAGGTAGCAAGGGGAGTTATTGAGGGCAAGAGGTTTAGAGGAACTAGATCACGCTGGAGAAAAGATATTGTAAAAGTCTGGAGAAAAGAGGCAAAGAAAAAGAAAACTAAATTGGGAACACCTTAACGCTGGCTCACATAGTCATCCTAATTCTGCTTTTTTGTTGTGTTTCAACCTTGATTGCATTTCTTCAAGTAAGAGCGCGTAGCGCGCGCTCCTTTATCTCTCAAGCGCGTGCATAACAATTAAAATAAAACATCAGAAAGTAATAACAGGGTGAGGCGGTAGTGCAAATTTTTGGAGTAAAATCAAATTCGGAGGGTAATCATGAGAATTAAAGATGTTCAGAAAAAGGAAGAAATGAGGCGTAGAGGAGCACGCCCGAAACTAGAAATGAAGATTTCCATGAACGTGTTGGAGCATCTCGGTTTAAAGATGTACACCAGCCTCCCGGCGGTTATTGCAGAGTTCTTAGCGAACTGTTGGGACGCTGGAGCAACTCTCGTAAACATTACTATCCCCAAGGGTCGAGTAGACGAAAAGTACGTAATTACGATAGAGGACAATGGGACGGGAATGACGGTCGAAGAAGTCAACAGAAAATTCTTGGTTGTTGGGCGCAACAGGAGGAAGGAAGAGGGAATGGACGAGATTCAAGTTAGCGGCAAGACTCGGCGAGTGATAGGACGCAAGGGCCTCGGAAAGCTGGCTGGATTCGGCGTCGCTGGCCGAGTTAAGGTGCGCGTGCGCAAAGACGGAAAATTTGTAGAGTTCCAGATGGACTACGACAAGATACAGAAAGGGTTGTCAGAAGAAGAAGAGAAAGGCATTACAACCACATACTCACCCGAGGTTCTCGATTGGGGAACCACTAAGGAAGCTAATGGGACGACAGTTAAGTTGACCCATCTTAAGCGAGAACGAGCGGTAAACGTCCCGCGTATCAGACGAAACCTCGCACGACACTTCAGCATTCTCGGTAGTGACTTCAGCGTCAAGGTGAACGGAAGCCCGCTCAAACCAGCACAGCGCGAACTCAGGAAGAGATGCGAATACGTTTGGGAAATCAAGGACGAGTACGTCGACGAAAAGTCTGGCCTCAAGGTCAACGGCTGGATCGGAACCATGAAGAAAACCGTCCCGCCTGACATCGAAAGAGGTATAGTCGTCATGTCGCGGGGAAAATTAGTTCAGACATCCACTACCTTCGATATCGGTGGTAAGGGAATTACAGGCCAGCACGCCCTAGCTTATATCGTCGGCGAACTTCAAGCTGAGTTCTTAGACATGGAAGAGGACTTTATTGCCACTGGGAGAAGAAGTGTGTTGTGGGAAAAAGAACCTGCGCTGAAATTGCGTCAGTGGGCGAACAAGAAAATCAGGGAGGTCTGCAGGGAGTGGGCTGAAAAACGCAGAGAGAAGAAGATGAAAAAAGTCCGAGAACTTCCAACGTACAAGGAGCGAATTGTCAACCTGCCTAAACGCGAGAAGAAGATCGTGGATGGGTTCTTGAGCAAGATGGCAGAACGAGAGGATGTCGAGATAGAGACCATAGAAAGGACGGCGGACTTTCTTGCAACGGGAGTGGAGTACGACGCCTTCTTGGACCTAATGGAGACGGTGGTGAAAGCTGAGGTCGCCAAACCGGAGGCGCTTATTGATTTCTTCAAGGAGTGGGAAGTGCTAGACGCGATAGAGATGGTTCGCGTCGTGGAGGGGCGACTAAATGCCATAAGAAAGTTTCAGGAGCTAGTGAGGATTAGGGCTAAAGAGGTTCCAACCATTCACAATTTTCTCGTAGACAATCCTTGGTTGCTGGATCCAACTTGGGACTACCTTGACGACGAGGTAGACTTCAGAAATAAGTTGTTGAAAAGGTTCCCGGAAGCGAAGAATGTTACTGAAGAGAATCGGCGTATCGATTTCTTGTGTCTTGGCTATGGAAACGCACTCAACATAATCGAACTAAAGAGGCCAGAATCTTCTATCGGTAGAAAAGAATTAGGGCAGCTTGAGGACTACGTCGACTACGTTAGGACCTTGCTGGGAACTGACCCGGCTTCCTACCAGACTGTTGTGGGCTATATCATTGGAGGGCGGTTGGTAAGAACTAGAGAAGTTGGAGAGAAGGCCGCAAGACTCAGGCAAGCCTCGATGTACGTGAGAACCTACAATGACCTTCAAAAGAGGGTGTTAAGTGTGTACAAGCGTTTCATTGAGGTGTTGGAGCGAAAGGCTATACGGATAAGCGACAAGAGACTTTTGGAGGGGCTCGAGAGACTCAAAACAGGGTTTGGTGAAACTGAAGTACTCGTTAAGCAAAAGTAGTAGGTTGTTGAATTGCAACAATGCTCATGGAACTACCATTAGGCGTCGATGTCACTTTACGATGTACGAGCTTTGGTAGTAGCTACAGATGCGTGTTAGTGGACAGGTACTACACAGAGGCTGTTTCTTACAGATGAGCATCGCGAAATCTAATAATGCTTCGTTGTAGGCTGCGACCCGTTTGTTAGGAAGGAGTTTAGCGGCGAAGTCCCAGAGCTCTGAATCTTCACTGGGTCGCCTCTTTTGCTCCAAAATACCGAAAACTCTCGAGAGCACACGAGCTATGTTGACATCGACGATAGCTACGTCTTTATGGAAACCGAAACACATCACCGCTCGTGCCGTGTAGAGTCCAACGCCTAGCAGTTTCATCAGTTCGTTCTCTTGGTCTGGTATCTTACAGTCATATCTTTCACATATGTCTGTCATGAGTTTAACTAGCCATGCTGCTCTCTTCCTTAATCCCATGGGTTTGAGAAACTCTTGGAGGTCGTTAACGTTTGTCGTCGAAATACTTTGAGGTGTGGGAAACTTTCCAACGAATTTTGGGAAGAATCTAGCTACTCGATTTGTAGGAGTCCTTTGGAGTAGAATCTCTGCTAGCAACACGACGTACGGATCAGGATTGGTTCGCCACGGGAATAGGCGACTATTTTCTTCGCGCCACTGCATCAGTAGACTGACGAAAAGACTGGTTTTGCGTTTCTTCAAAGTCCGCTTTTGTGTCATTCTTCAGAACATCCTTCCCCTACTCTTGACTCTTAGATGCGAACCAGCTGGTTGCCCATTGCCCTCGTCAAATCGACAGGCATGGCGTTTCCAATGTGTTTAGTCACATCTTTGAAAGCTCCGTAGAAGGTGAAGCAGTCAGGAAAGCTCTGAAGTCGTGCGGCTTCCCTCGGAGTAATCGCTCTGTCTTGTTCTGGGTGTATGAATCGACCACAACTGGGTGTCGTGCAACGAGTAGTTATTGTTGGTCCTGGTTTCGACCAAGACATTCTTCCGTAGACGTTTTCAGCTCCGTCTAAGTTTTTGTGACACGGAAGCCAAAGTTTCTTTGGAAGGCTACTTCTGCTTCCGCCGTCCCTTGGTATGTTTCGTATGATTTTGAGAACCTTAGGCGAATGTTTGCTGGCTACGTGATTAGGCGGGTATGCTGTAGCTTCCCCGCTTTCTAGAGGGGGTAAGTCTCCGATGGCGTCTTTCACGGTTAGCCATGGGTGTAGGCCTTCATCTTCTGCGATTCGAGGGTCAGCGTGTGTTTGCTTCGGTAGGGACAATTTGTCGGCGGATTCGTCGTTTTTTCTAGTAAGCAAAGCGATCAATCTTTTTCGAAACTGAGGGACACCATAGTCTGCTGCATCAACAACCCCGCTAACGCCCTCATAGTGAAGTTTTTTCATCCTCAGAAAGAAGGCTTCGAGAAAGGTTCTCCCTCTTCCACGAGCGATGCCAGAGACGTTTTCAAAAACTACTATCCTCGGTTGGATTTCTGTTATTCTTTCAGCAAAAGTCATGATCAGATCATCTCTGGAGTCGGACTGGTTGCCTTTGGTCGTCCTCCTAAGAGAACTGAAGCTTTGGCAGGGAGGACACCCTACTACGATGTCAACATCGCCCTTCTTGAGACCGAATTCTTTCAAGATTCGAGGACCATTAATAGTCCTCAGGTCTCCCTGAAGAGGTTTAAGTCCTAAGTTGCGCTCGTAAGTTTCGCAAGCACTGGGGTCTATGTCAACTGCCCCTACGATTTTGCAGCCTGCGAGCCTAAAGCCGAGGGACACGCCACCGCAACCACAAAAAAGGTCGATTAGAGATAAACCGTTTGACCTCAAGCAGACCAACCTCCTTTACCACTACGATCAGGGTAGTGTGTTAAGAGTAGTTTTATATATTCTTTCAACGTCATCTTAGCCATTTTGTTATACGGTTATGTTGTATAAGGAGATAAGAGCGCGCTGGTTACTCATTCTTCTCTCCCTCTTTTTCCGACGGTGTCGGAACTTTTCTGAGAGTGTGCCTTCCCTTGCCCAAGTGAACTAGCCTATAGCTTTCACGGCATACTGGACACTCAACTGTTGCATTGGTGACTGCGGGCTTCGGAGACTCAGCTTTAACGCCGAG
>DAOVDC010000081.1 GCA_030669695.1 Candidatus Bathyarchaeota archaeon | reverse complement strand
CTAAAACTAGCCATAATCATCAACGCCATCAACCCAAAAATCGGAGGAATCTTAATTCGAGGACCCAAGGGTTCAGGAAAAACAACAGTTGTACGAGGGCTAACCAACATCTTACCAAAAATAAAAACAGTCAAGAACTGCCCATTCAACTGCAATCCATACGACCCATCCAACATGTGCTACAAATGCAGCAAACGCTACCACAAAAAACAGAATTTGCCAATCCAAGAAAAAGATATGACAGTTGTCAATCTTCCACTCGGAGCCACCGAAGACAGAGTTATAGGAAGTCTAGACGTAGAAAAAGCCATCAAACTGGGAGTAGAAGCCCTAGAACCTGGCATCCTCGCAGAAGCAAATCAAAACATCCTTTACGTAGACGAAATCAATCTACTACCAGACCACATAGCAGACGACCTACTAGACGCTGCAGCAACAGGTTGGAACGTCGTCGAAAGAGAAGGAATATCCGTAAGCCACCCCTCACGCTTCATATTCATCGGAACAATGAACCCAGAAGAAGGCGAACTTCGACCCCAACTCCTCGACCGTTTTCCATTATCAGTAGGCGTCGAAAAAATCTCTTCAGTTAAAGACAGAATGGAAATAGTGAAGAGAAACATTGCGTTCGAGGAAAATCCTGAAAGATTTCGTGAAAAATACAGGACGGTTCAAGAAGAGTTAAGAGACAGAATAATTCGAGCAAGAAACATTCTTCCAAAGGTTGAAATGCCCGAAGGCCTTCTCGAAGCTGTATGCCAAACCTGCTTAGACATAAAAGTGGATGGAATGAGACCCGACATCGTGATCAGCAAGGCCGCACGCACACTTGCAGCGTTTGAAAACAGGATGAAAGCCACAAAAGATGATGTTCTCGTAGCTTGCGAACTCGCCTTAAGTCACAGAACAAGGGAAGGAGGGTTCTTGGAGCCCGCTACTCCAGAAGAAATCTCAAAGGTTTTCATGGCAAGGGTTAAAGAGGTCAGATATTTAGAGGAAACCAAATCGTCTGAAACTGAAGAAGGAGAAAGGCGAAAGAAGCCGAAAGGGCGAACCATGATATGGGCCAAAGATGAAGCAAGTGAAAAAGAAGAAGATGCCGTAGAAAAAACCCGAAGTAAGATTCGTGCACAAATGTTTGCGTTCCTAAGTAGGCTCAGCCCAGTTTTTGGATTCGGAAAAAGACTAAAAAAAGGTCCAAAAGACGCACCTGTTACAGACGGCGTTACCAAAGGATCCGACAAGTTAAGAGGAAAAACCTTCAAGGAGCCAGTACCTGAAAAAGGCGAGATAAAGGCGATACCTACAGTTAGTTCGGCACTAAAGCCACCACAATTGGCAGAAGGTATCTCTCTACTTACAAAGATAAAAGGAAGCGTTCTAGCACCCTTTAGACTATTCTTCAAAATGAAGAGAGCCGCCGAGAGAGTCAGTAGCTCTGCAGGGAAAAGGGCGCCAACGGTAACCACACTTCATCGAGGGCGATCATTTGGATGGAGACTTCCCCACGGCAGACCAAAAGACGTACATTTGCCCGCTACAATCAGGGCAGCAGCTAGGAAACAGAAGCAGAGGGAGAAACCTCTTGAAACTGCGCTTAAAATATGTATGGAAGATGTTCGTGAGAAGGTAAGACTCTACAAGGCTCCTATGACCATGGTGTTTATCATTGACTTAAGCGGATCAATGCTATTCAGCATCAAAGAAGTGAAAGAGGCCATATTAAAGCTACACAAAGATGCATATCGATATAGAGACAAAGTAGGAATTGTAGCTCTCAAAGAAACTGGGGCAATCATTGTTCAACAGCCCATAACCAATCTGAGAGTTGTCGCAAACAAACTGTTAGGGCTGCGGGTCAGTGGTTTTACGCCATTGGCTGCTGGAATGTTAAAGGCGTGGGAGGTTCTGAAAGAAGCTAAACGGAGAGACCGGTCAACGATACCAGTTATGGTCATTATAACTGATGGAAGCGCCAACGTTCCACTTCAAAGAAGCTTAGAAACGGGTATGGTTCGTACATTCGACGCGGTAAGCATTGCAATCAGAAAGTACGAAGATTTGGCTGTAAGAGATGTGATGTCGGTTTCCAAAATGATTAGTAGAGAGAGAATTTACACAGTTGTTGTGAACACAAATCCACACTTCTATGGAAGAGAAACCTACGGGTTCACAGTAACCCAAAAAATAGCATCAATGACAAATGGCAGTCATCACGAAGTAGGTAGACTTGCACATGGGGAAGAACTCGTTGAAAGTATCTTTGAACGACTAGCCGAGGATCAGAGGCTAATCACACATGAAGCGTCCTTGTCCTCAAAGTCGCCGTGAGAAAAAAGCGAGGCCAATTAAAACAATTAGGGCCATACAACTTTTCTTACGATTATCTCTGATAACCTTTGGTTATTTTCTGTGCATTGTAAATATCGTAAAACATATATTCGCCTCTATTTCACTAACGTCCGTTAAGGTGGTTTCATGAGGAATATCTTGATCAATGGTTCAAAACGGTCACCTCTTGAAGAACAGAAGCTGGAGATTGTGGAGAGGAAGGGCCTTGGCCACCCAGATTCCATTTGCGACGCCATAATGGATCAGATTTCAGTGAAATTAAGCAAGGCATATCTGGATAAGTTTGGGATGATTATGCATCACAATGCCGACAAGTCTTTACTTGTTGCTGGCGACGTTGAAACAAGATTCGGCGGCGGCTCCGTAAGAGAGCCAATGCTCCTTATAATTGGCGACAGAGCAACCTTCGAAGTTGAAGGAATTACCATACCCGTTAAGGAAATGGCTCTTCAAACGGCAAAAGAATGGTTCACAAAAAACCTCCGTTTCGTAGACCCAGAAGACCACGTAAAATACCAGGTGGAGTTGAAGCCTGGATCTCTAGGGCTTACAGACATTTTCAGGAGGAAGGGAAAAATCCTCGGCGCCAACGATACTTCAGCAGCTGTAGGTTATGCACCCATGACCAAGACAGAGACAATTGTTCTGAAAACCGAAAGATACGTGAATTCCAAGGATTTCAAAAACAAGTTTCAGGAGTCAGGCGAAGACGTGAAAGTTATGGGTCTCAGAAAAAACAACAACCTGCGTTTGACGGTTTCTATGGCTTTTGTTGACAGATTTGTGCAAAGTGAGAGAGAATACTTCAAGAAGAAAGCTGTAATCCTTGAAGAGATAGACCGATTCGTAAAGGAAAACACAGATTTTGACAAGGTTACGGTGAAATTGAATACGCTGGACGTAGAGGGTAGGGGCATAGATGGAGTTTATCTAACTGTGTTAGGCACTAGCGCAGATAGCGCAGATTCAGGTCAGGTTGGCAGAGGAAATAGAGTTAATGGTGTAATGCCCTTAAACAGGCCCGTTTGTTCTGAGGCGGCTGCTGGAAAGAATCCGGTGAGCCACGTTGGGAAAATCTACAATCTTCTAACGCACAGGATAGCCGAGCAGGTATATGAACAAGTGTCGGGTGTAGAAGAGGTTTACATA
Organism: Candidatus Bathyarchaeota archaeon; assembly: GCA_030669695.1. The sequence goes on along the minus strand of DAOVDC010000081.1, from coordinate 590 downwards.
TGGCTGTTGAGTCAAATCGGCAAGCCAATTGATCAACCCGCCATCGCCTCAGCTCAAGTTGTCATGAAGTCGGGAAACTCTATGGAAAACGTTCGGAGAGACATGGAAGAAGTGATTAATTCCGAACTTGAGAACATAGACAAATTCTGTATGGATCTGGCTCACGGAAAAATTCCAATCTGCTAATGCGTGCACGAATCATAAGTTAGTTAGGAAAACTATAAACTTCTAAAATCCTCTTTTGGTTAGAAATCAGAAAACACAAAAGAATCAACACATCCTCATTGGAAGGCCTATCTAATGGTTAGGGCAGTAACATTTGACTTGTGGAACACTATTCTTTGTGACAAAGACTATGGCAATTATCGGATAGACTTATTGATTCAAACCTTGAATGAAGAAGGCTTTGCTCGAGATAGACACATTGTCGAGGTTGAATACTCGTCTACTATAGATTTCTTCAACGAAGTATGGAGAAAGGAGCGACGGCATATGCCCGTGGCAAAGCTAACGGAGTTCATTTTGAACAGGTTAGATGTTCATTTGCCAGCTGAGGTTAAGAGCGGTCTCGTCAAAGGTTTTGAAGCGGC
>DAOVDC010000013.1 GCA_030669695.1 Candidatus Bathyarchaeota archaeon | reverse complement strand
TAACTTCTATAACCTGTGACGTGTTAAGTTGTAAAGAGTTTTGTTTGGTGCTTAGGGATGCCTGCTAGGAAAATGCGAGTGGAGGTCTTCGACGAAAATGGAAACCGTTATACAATAACCTTTACGGGTCATGTTACTAGAGACAAGGCTCTTCGCCTATTAGATGTTGTCGAATTACTCGGTGGCATGCCTGGGCTTAACCCTGGAGTGGATGACTTTCCTTCGGAGCTGTCAAAGTTTGATAAGGTTCGCTTGATTCTTGAGAAGAGTTTTCCAGTTGCGTGGTTTTCTTCTAAAGAGATTCAATCTGCATATGAACAAGAGTTTAAAAAACCAATCAGTTTGAGCACGGTTTCTACATATCTATCTCGGATGGCCCAGCGTGGCATTCTTGCAAATAGAAGTATGTCGAACCGCAAGCGTTATAGACGGATGACTAGAGTGTCACAAAATACATTAAGTTACATGAAAGGTGATAAATAACAATCAGTTTTAAAGGATACTGGATGTTTCAGTTCCAGATTGTGTGCAAGCTTTACATATTTCTTGGAGAGGAAGTTGAATGAGCAAGGTAGGTGAAGATTTAGCAGAAATGAAGAAAAAACTTGGTGAATACATTAACAAGGGACGCGCAATAGGTTTTCATGAAGCTAGGAAGGACCCTGTGATAGCAATTACCCCTGATAAGTCTAAAATAAAGCCTTTAAGAAAAATAGAAAATTGCGACGTACATTTCATCGCTGTAGACTGCTCAACCAGAACCTTGAAGAGAGCAAATAACTGGGGCATTTACCTCATGCGGGTAGCATATGCTTCTGTGGAGGGACGCAACGTGAATTGGGGTTATGAGGAAAGTATCGCCAGTGTAGTTGGAGATCGCCGAACACGTTCTAATTTCTTAAAAGATCGAAGACTGCAATTAGAAAGCGAAATGGCTTTGAAAATTCTTTACGAAGAGTCTAGTGATGATGTGGGCGTGGGTAGGAATGCTCTTCGTAGACTAAATGAAGGAGATTATATTCTTCTGGATGGAGCTAGCTTCTTTGGCGGAAAAAGGGGGTTCTATACCTCACTATACGAAGAGGCTCTTCGTAAAAGGGTCAATCTTCTTACTATAAGTAAACAGTCTCCGATGCTTCAAGATGAAAAGGGGCGAGATCTTATGGCAGCGACGTGTATGCTTGCGCCTTATCCGATCTGGATTTACTACCCAGTTAGAGAAGCAAATAAAGATAAACATCTATACGGGGATGTGTCTATTGTGAAATTGTGTGAAGATGGCTCACACGCTTTCCGTTGTGACATAATGGAATACTTAACTAATCGCGAAGTATCTGAGTTACTTTCCCCACTAACGACAATCTCAGAAGATCCAAGATGCCTAGGGTATCCGATCGCCCTTTGGCTTGCTCATGATTTTTCTGCTTCATCTGACTCGAAACTCCTTCACTATCATGATCAAGTTGAGGAGATGCTAGCTAACGCTGGGTTGTTAAATATACTTCGCGTTGAAGAACTCTCGTGCAGTTTTCCAGATGAACTTCATGGTGTAAAACATCCATTTCACTGGGAGCGGATTGAACATGTCTGAGCCTTTAGGGTTTGTCCGTGAGGTAAAGGGGGATAAGGTTTCCTTCTTCCTCAACAGAGGAACTGACCTCTCGTTTGGTCAGATAGTGAGAGTGGACTCGGGCAACAGAAGCTTCTACGCGCGTGTTGTGGATGCTGGAAGCTCCTCTACACTAAAAACGGACGAGCAACTTCGTGAAGCAGAAGGGAAGGAGTCCTTTGGGCCATACTCCAGCTATAGGCATGTTGATGCGATTCTTTTCCTTGAGAAAGAGGTCGGGAAGATTCGTTCTCCAACTTTTAACCCGGATTATATGGACAAGGTGTACGCGGCTACTGATGAGGACTGTTCGGTTTTGAGGCTTGCAGGGGAGTTGGAGATAGGGCGCTTGCGTTCAGGGAAGCATGTACTTGGTCCTGTCGGCATAAGTGTTGAGGCTATACCTCTGATGATGGGAATGTTTGGAATGACAGGATGTGGGAAAACGAATTGTGAATTAATGCTTAACGCTCGGATTATAGATTCGAGTCCAAGGACTGTTGGTTTAATTTTTGACTTTGCAGGTCAACTTCTCGAGGGAAAAGGGATAGCGCCTCAACGGGGCCTGAGGGATCATCCACTCTTTCACACAAAAGTTCGTTATTACTCGGCTAGAGAGCAGAAGATGCTTGTTGGTCTATATACAATTCGTCCTCAAAAACTTTCGACACTCTTTCCTGACATTACGCATCATCAAGTTAGGCTTGCTCAAAAACTTTACAAGAGTTTGGGGAACACTTGGATAGAACAGTTGCAAGAAGCCTATAGTATGGGTGGGCATAAGGGAGTGGCTGAGCTCACCGACTACAAGGGCAAAGCCGTGATAGATGCCCTTATGCTAAAGCTTTCAAGTTTGTCTCCACATCTTTTTCCGCCGTCTGACTACAGTTTCGTTGACGATGTAGTACAGAACGTTGGGCAAGGCGTCACCTGTCTCGTCGATATTTCAGGTCTCAGTTCTGAGGAGCAATATGATGTTACCTGTCTGACAGCTTCTAGCGTGGCCCTCCACTACAAGAGGTTGTGGGAGAGTGATTTTAGTGCGTGGAAAAAGCTTCCAACCCTCTTGATAACTCTTGAAGAGGCCCATGAGTTCCTTGATCCAAACATGCCTAAAACAATATTCTCGGATATTGCGCTGACGTATCGAAAGTATCGGGTGGGGCTGAACGCGGTGACACCGCGGCCTTCAAGAATAAATCCTAATGTCTTCGCTGAGCTTTGGACCAAGGTTGTCATGAAGACAGAGTTGCGGCGTGACAGGGTCTACCTTACGGACAACACGCCTTATCTTGAGTACAGTGACACTGAAGTAAAGATGCTTGATGTTGGGGAAGCTTTGCTTATCTCGGAGCCTAAAATCCGATTCGCAGTTCCGATAAAAGTTATTCATTATCCTGAGTACCTTGACGAGAGGGGAAAAGTTGATTATAAGCTCTCTGCGTCAAAACCACTTTCTGAAATGGATAAAAGGCTCAAAAAGCTTCGTGAAGCTGGAAAAACAAATTTGTGACATCACGTTAGATTTTAGATTCCTTTTTTAGGATCTTTTGCATCTCTTTTTTGATGCTGTAAGCATACGGAATTTTTTGTACGTTGCGTTCTAGGTACCCTTCTTCATACAGTTTTTTCATTAGGCGAGCGGTGTGCTCTCTTGTGAGTTTTACTCTTTCTCTAATTTCTGGGGCGGTTTTTCTCTCCTCTACCGCAAGAATCTCGAGCACGCTTAGCTCGGTTTGCGTCAACGGGGCCAACGCGCGTTCTCTCTTGATCGGAATCGCTGCCTCTATTTTCGCCTCAGGCGTTACTGTGGGTTTGCGTCTAGCTTTTTCAAACTCTTCAATTCTTTGTATAATGCTCTCTTGTTTACTGGATATTTCGTTCATTCTTTTGCCCATATTTTCAATTTCCGCTGAAACTTTCTGTTCGACTTCTGAAATAGGCTTCATTTTAGCGGTGAACGTTGCCAACGGTCCCTCGTACTCCTTCATTCTCTTTGCCGTTTTTTCGCTCTGAGAAATGCTTACTTCGGTTTTGTGAGCAACAACGTTGAGCCTGTTTTCCTGTGTCCGCAACTGTTTATTGAAGCTTATAATAACGTCATCTATAACACTCTTCGCTTCCTCATACTCTTCATATGCTTTCCTTATTCGCCTATAATACAAGACAGCGGCACCCCCGGTCATGAGCAATAGGAGAATTGTGGCTACTAAGAGTAGGTCGTACATGCTAAAGGTTCTCCAAACAGTTTAAGCACGTGAAGATGAAAGAGCCTATGACTTGCAATGTGAACCAGAAAAAGCGTGATTTGAACGTGATATCTGTGATTTGCATAAATATCACGCATCACATTACGCTATGAACAAACTTAAGGGTTATGGTGAAGGGAAGCGAACAACGTTCATCTCTGTGACATGTGACATCACAAATACCACGCTATTTTCAACTGATATAAATAGACGGTTGAGTATGCTCTGTGGATTGGTTCAAGACGTTTTTGCTTACCGAATCTTGTTAAATACGTTCCTTTTTTGGTGGATTCAATGTTGGCTGATGATGAGGATTGATGGTGTGGCCTGTAATTAACCGTGAGGCGTTGTAAGAGGAATTTTATGGATTGTAACTTTGGAAGATTGATGTATCGCTTGGGGTGCCTTAGCATCATCGGTGTGATGTGTGATATCACATCTTTCCCGACAGGTTCTTCGGCTTAGATAATTGTTCTAGGCTAGTTTCTAGGTCCTTGCGAAGCATACCTATCACCGTTAGATATTCATTCATTGCCTTCCGTCCTCCTAAGGCTTCTCTGTAGGTGCTCATGTAGGTTTGTAGTTTGTTTGCGATTTCAATGTATGGATCTAGAAGTGTGCTTTCGAGGACTCCTAGGTAGCCGAGAAGAAGAATCGTATAGACTGATTGAATGACATTTTTTTTGGCCTGCCTTAAGGTTCTGTTGAAAGCGCCGCGACTTACTGCTGATATTCGTAATTTGGCTTTTTCTTCGTATTTTAATGATTTTTCAGCTATATTTTCTGTTAAAGCGTCGATTAAGAGGGTTTCAAGCTGTGTTTTGGTTAAATTACTGTTTTCCGCGAGTGTTTTTGCAATTGGGTCGTTTATGGAGCGTTTTAGCCATTTTTGGGTCTTTTCTTTTAGTCGCAATTGTTTCACCGACGAGTTTCATTTAAAGGATACAGTTTTGTATACGGAGTAGAAAAGACTTGCGGTCTTTGTCGGCACTATACCTACTGACTGATTCAACACACTCTCCATCAAAACGTTGACAAACGTAAACATTTTATGCACAGAGGAGAATCATTGTGGTGAGGGTGCATATTGATAAAGCACTTCAAAACTGCAGCACGACTGAGAGGAATTAGCCCCTCTGATATTCGCCGCCTTTTTTCATTGGCACAGGGCATTTCTGGGGTTATTAGTTTGGGGATAGGTGAGCCAGATTTTGTGCCTCCTCCACATGTTCGAGACGCAGCTAAACAGGCTTTTGATGAAGGTAAAACGCATTATATGCATACCGCGGGTATTCCAGAACTTCGCGTAGCTCTGATGAAAAAAACAAAGCGTGACTACGGTTTGTCATATGATCCAGAGTCTGAGGTGTTAGTCACGATTGGAGGAACAGAAGCGATTTTTTTGGCTTTACTGACAGTGATAAATCCTGGCGATGAGGTGTTGGTTCCTGATCCGGGGTTTGTCTGTTATAGACCCAGTATTTTGATGTCGGAAGGGGTTCCAGTTTCTATGCCTCTGCTTGAGGAAAATAGTTTTACGCTTAACGCTGAAACTGTGATGTCTTTGATCACAAAGAAATCACGTGTGATAATCATAAATTCTCCTAACAATCCAACAGGGTCTGTTTTCTCTCACGATGACTTGGCTGGGTTAGCGAAGCTTGCTGTGGAGCATGATTTGATTGTGATTTCTGATGAGGTTTATGAAAAAATGACGTATGATGATGCCAAGCATTATTGTTTGCCTACTTTTCCTGGTATGCGTGAGCGTACGATAGTTGTGAACTCTTTTTCAAAGACGTATGCAATGACAGGTCTTCGTGTTGGCTACGCGTTGGGTCCTAAAGAGTTGATTGCTCCTATGATGTTGGCTCATCAATTTACTACAGCATGTGTAAGTGGCCCAGCACAATACGCTGCGATTTCAGCCTTAGAAGGACCGCAAAACTGTGTTAGAGATATGGTTCAGGAGTTTAAGAGGCGACGTCGTTTTCTTTATGCTAGACTTCATGAAATTGAAGGTTTTAGTTGCGGTCTTCCTAAAGGAGCGTTTTACATGTTTCCAGGCATCCAAGAGTTTGGGATGTCATCTAAAAAATTCGCTGCCCACCTTCTTAACAGAGCAAAAGTGGTGACTGTACCCGGGTCTTCATTTGGCGAATGTGGCGAGGGTTATCTGCGGTTTTCGTATGCTACTGCTCATGATGAAATCGAGGAAGCGTTGGACCGAATAGAAAAAGCTGTGAAAGGTTTTAGATAAGGACTTCTGCCTTTTCTAGAAGTTCTTTTAATTCTTTTTCAATGTCCTTGTTCTTTCTACATGTTTCGAGCAGTTGATGCGTTGCGTAGCCTTCTTTCCGCGACTGTTCTGTTAGGGGTTTCATTTTGAGTTCTTGAGCGTGAATATTCGGGTGGGTTTTTATGGTGATGTAGGCTCGTGAGATGTTTGCTATGGTGGCTTCTTGAAAGATTATGATTGATTCGTTTTTGAGTTTCATGCAGACTCGCAGGTGTTTATGGCCTTCAGGCGTTCCTATTAAAACTTGATTTACGTCTTCGTTTCGGATTATGTGGATTTTGTTCACTGCGTGTGCCTCACAGGTTTTCTGCTTGTTCTTTCAAGGAGTTGAAGAGTTCTGGTCTCAGGTCGCGGAGGGTTGGGACAAAAGTTTCTATTCGTTCCAAGTCGGCGTAGTCGATGCTTCCTGTTGCCAAGTCTTCTTCGTCGTATTTGGCTTGTGTGATGATGCTGCCGTTTGGGGCTATGACTCTGCTTCCTCCCCAAAATTGTAGGCCGTTTTCCACACCGACAAGATTGACATAGGCTAGAAAAACGGTGTTTTCAATGGCTCTGGCGGCGGTTAGTACTTCAAAGAATTTGCGCCGTCTGGCTGGAGATGCTGATATACAGATTATGAACTGGGCGCCTTTCAATCTTAATAAGCGGGAGATTTCTGGGAAAAACACGTCATAGCAGATTATTAACCCCAGTTTTCCGATTTCTGTCTTAAACACTGGTGCTTGATATCCTAGTCTAAAATAGCGCTTTTCTTCGAAGACGCTGTGTGTTGGCAAGTGCATTTTTCGGTATTTACCAATGAATCCTTTAGGGCCTAACAGAACTGATGTATTATAAAGGACTGCACGTGCTTTTTCGCTTCGCTCCAGCATACCGAAGATCATATGGATGTTTTCTTTCTCTGTGATTTCTTCCAAGAGTTTGGCTGACGGTCCTGGGATGGGTTCTGCCATTTCGTAGGCGAGGTCTCGGGTTGTATAGCCGGTTAATGAAAGTTCTGGGAAAATAATGATGTTTGCATCTCTCTCTTTTGCTTCTTCAACCTTTTGCTTCATCTTGTTTATGTTATGTTTTTTGTCTCCGATTTTACAACTCATTTGTGCGAGAGCCACATTAATCTCCTTTAACATTCGTTTTCCCTCTGTAATCATATTCTACTATTTTCATTGAGAAAAGGCTTAGTGTGGTGTGTAGGGAAGTCTAAAGTCGGCTCCAACCGTCCTGTATCCAAGCTTTGTTGTTAGGGGTGTCCGCCGCTTGTGCTCAGTTGCTAGCCATCGTTTCTTAATGCCGTCAACCAGTTTTGTAGAGAGGTTTAATTGCTTTGCGATTTCCTCTGTTGTCATGAAGCGTTCTAAGCCGAATAGAATCAAGTCCAGTGTTTCATATTTGACGCCTAATTCTTCCTCTGCTAGTTGGCCAGGCCAGAGTCCCGGTGTTGAAGGCTTAGTAACTATTTCCGTGGGGACGCCTATGTGCAAAGCTAGTTGCCTCACCTGCGTCTTATAGATATCCATAAGAGGTGAAATATCCGCGGCTGCGTCTCCCCATTTTGTGAAGTATCCCATCATGGTCTCTGACTTGTCTGAACTGCCACACACTATTTTCTTGAGTTTATTAGCATAATAATAAAGGTAAACCATTCGGATTCTCGCCTTTACGTTTCCCTTGCTAAGCTTATCTGCAGCATCATAAATCGGAAGAGACTGAAAACAAGCCTTTAAGGTAGGTGAGATATCGATGACTTCTAGTTTGAAACCAAATTTTTCCGCGACTAGTTTTGCATGCTGGGCATCTGTGGCGTTGTACGTTTCTTCCTCTGGTAGTGTGATGCCTAACACCTTGTGACCCCCTAGAGATAGAGCGGAGAGAGCGGCTGTTGTGCTGCTGTCAATTCCACCAGATACTCCTAAGACTACGCCAGTTGCTCCGCATTTTTCTATGTAGCCTTTGATGAACCGTTTGATTCTAGTCTCAACCGATGGTGAATCTAATTTTAAGCGTTCTTTTGTCAGTTTCAATGTTAAGGCTCCTTGCATTCTGTTTCTATGATTTCTTTTATAACTAAAGTTTACTCTTTCCTACTTCTTCGTTATGCATTGAGAGAAATATTTAAGCGATAGTAATATAGTGGAGATGTGGCAAATCTCTAACCTCGATTGCTACGTTCACGCAGAGGATTTGGCATGGGTAGAAGAAAAAGAAAAGTAGTTCGCATTCCAAAAAAGCGGTTACCCAAGGTTTTCTTATGTCCTAAATGCGGGAAAGAAGCTATCAGAATTGAATTCTTTGAGGGGCGTGAGCAAGCCACGGTGCGTTGTGGAAGTTGCGGTTTGAGTGAGGAGTTGCCTGCCAAACCATTCTTTCAAGAGATCGATGTCTATTGTAATTTCATTGATAAATTCTACTCTGGAATCATTGCCAAATAATGAGGATCGGTTATGATTGGACGAGTGGAAAAGTACCTACTAAACAAAATTAAGAAAGACGGGGCTATTCACTTAACTCTCATTGACCCCGAAAAAGTGTCTCTTAAATCAGCCTCTCGTATAGCCCGTGAAGCGGAGTCCAGCAAGACGGCAGCCATCATGATCGGCGGATCCACTTTTATTTCCACTTCCCATTTAGATAATACTATAAAAGCAATGAAGAAGACAGTTGGCATCCCAGTGATTCTTTTCCCTAACAACGTAACAGCCATCAGCAAACACGCCGATGCCATATGGTTTATGTCACTCCTCAACTCCCTAGACCCATACTTCATCGTGGGTGCACAAGTCCTAGGTGCTCCACTCATCAAAAAATTCGGTTTGGAGGCCATCCCACTCGGTTACATAGTTGTTGGACAAGGCGCCACAGTAGGCATTATAGGACGAGCCAGCCCAATTCCATACGATAAACCAGAACTTGCTGCTGCACATGCACTGGCAGCGCAGTATCTGGGCATGCGGTTTGTGTATTTGGAGGCAGGGTCTGGGGCTAAACAACCAGTGCCAAACGAAATGATCAAGATGGTAAAGGATCTTGTTAGTGTTCCTTTGATTGTGGGTGGGGGCATAAGAAGTGGTGAACAGGTGAAGGAGAAGGTGAACGCTGGGGCTGACATAATCGTCACTGGCAATGTTGTGGAAGAATTTGAAGCTAAAGACAAGGTTGAAGAATTGGTAAAACAGGTGAAATGGTATCGAAGGGCCATGAAGCGGCCTAAACGTAGATGATTAATCGTTTTTTGTGAGTTCGCATGGAATAATTCTGTTGCGTTCTCTTTGACTTGTTCATGTTAGAAAAGTTGAATATGCACGTTACAAACTCTACTGAGGGAAAACCGTTTTGAACGTCGCGATGAGCAAGGAACACCAGCAATACGTATCCACACTAGAGAACAAACTCGCGAGTATATACGAAACTGCGAAAAAGGCGAGAGAAAAAGGGTTTGACCCCTCCCTTCACCCTGAGCCCAAGGTGGCCAAAGATCTAGCCGAGCTCGTGGAGGGACTGGTTGGTCCCCAAGGCGTTGCTGAAAGCATCCGAAACTTAAGCAAGAAATTGCCACGAGAAGAGCTTGCGTTCAAAATAGCCGAAGAAATTGTATACGGAAAATTCGAGCACATGGATGCAAGTGAAGCCGCTGAACAGGCGATAAGAACCGCCCTTGCCATACTGACCGAAGGCATAACCGCCGCGCCTCTGCAAGGCGTAGCACAAGTAGCCGTGAAATATAACTCTGACCGAACGAAGTATCTGGCAATTTATTACGCCGGCCCCATACGCTCTGCAGGCGGTACGGAACAAGCCTTAAGTTTGCTGGTAGGAGATTTTGTTCGTCGCTTGCTAGGGTTAGACCGTTACAAACCAACTGAAGACGAGATTGGACGTTTCATCGAAGAAATGCGACTATTTGAGCGATCAGTAAGTCGGTTTCAATATCACGTCTCGGATGAAGAATTAAGAAGAGCACTTCAATTTCTCCCCGTGCAAGTTACCGGGCTGGAATCTGATCCAGTTGAGGTTTCTGCCTACCGCGATCTTCCTCGAATCGAGACAAACCGGGTACGAGGTGGTGCACTCCGTGTTGTAAATGATGGAGTTGTGGGGCGTTCTGCAAAAGTGTGGACGATTGTAGAGAAACTGGGGATTGAGGGTTGGGACTGGTTGAAGAGCGTTCGAGAAATCGAACGGAAGAAGAATGCTGGTTTTATGGAGGACATTATTGCGGGGCGTCCCATCTTTTCATTTCCTTCGAGGCGTGGGGGTTTCAGGCTTCGGTATGGACGGTCTAGGAACACTGGTTTAGCTGCAGTGGGGGTTCATCCGGCGACCATGATGGTTCTTCAGAATTTTCTTGCAGCAGGCACTCAATTGCGCATTGAAGGTCCAGGGAAATCCGGGGTTGTTCTTCCGGTAGATACGATAGAGCCTCCGATTGTGCGATTGAGGGATGGATCTGTTGTTCGTGCTTCACTTGAAAACTTTGCACAAATAAAAAACGTGGTTGACAAGATTCTGTTTTTAGGCGACATCCTCATCGGGTTTGGCGACTTTCTATATACCAACAAACCGCTTCTCCCATCAGGAGTCACCGAAGAGTGGTGGTGTCAGGAGCTTCAAGCGGTCATTAAACAGAAATTTGGTGGAGATTTAAAGGAGGCCGCGATGAGGGCGAAAATTTCTACAGATCATCTCGAAGAATTTCTCATAGACCCTTTTAGAAACAAGCCAACCGCCAAAGAAGCAGTATCATTAGCCTTGGCCCTCGGAGTTCCTCTTCATCCGTTTTTTACGTTCTTCTGGGCGAACATTTCTTCTGATGAACTCCGAATGTTACGGAAGTGGCTCTTGAACTCTCGAAGAGAGGTTGAGAACGAAAGTGTTCGTGAAATATCTGGCGAGATGAACGAATCAGTAAAGCAGGTGCTTGAAAAGCTATGTATTCCTCATAAAGTTGTGGAAGGCAACATTAAGATAGAAGGGGATGAAGCATACGTCTTTGCGTTTTGTCTCGGATTAAACGATTCCAAAGCGAGAATAGTTAGTGCAAAATCTGTTCTCGAAAACATTGGAAAACTCTGTGGTGTTAACGTAAGAGACAAAGCTCCGACGTTTGTAGGCGCGAGAATGGGGCGTCCGGAAAAAGCGAAGAGGCGAGAGATGAG
>DAOVDC010000076.1 GCA_030669695.1 Candidatus Bathyarchaeota archaeon | reverse complement strand
TTATTTCAGTGAACACTCGCTCACTGCTTTGAATATATTTTGACACCAGTTCCCTTAACGTCATTGAACTCTCTCCCTTATCTTTTCAGGCGCCCCCGAGAGCGTAACGAGCGCTTCAGCCTCCATAAAGTGAAGCTTGCCTGGAAAAACGAGGATGTGCGGCGGAGAGCCAAAGTCGTAGTTTGTCACATTTTCCACATAGCCTGCTTTGACTATGGGCGTCTTTGAACCTGCTCTAGCGATACCTACGACCAACGTATCTCGGCGAATCACTTGACTTCGTTTTCGCTTTTCCACAGCCAAAAGTGTCTCTAGTCCATCCTTCACGGTCATGTACCTCTTCTCATCCGCTCTGATATCAAGGAAACATAGTGTGTGAAGCCCCATCTTTCTGTTTTCACCGATCACTCTGTAAGGAGTTTCAGAAATGAACCCATTTTCAGGAAACGGTATGGTCACGCTTCTTCCATACTTGTAGTTTTGTAAGCCCGACAAGCCGATGACCGCTGAAATAATAGATGCTCCATGTATGACGCGGGTCTTTATTCCCTGTCCTTCCGCGCGAATTCGCAAGTCTACATGGGTCGTTGCGATTAGAGGGTCCCCAGGAACCAGCAAAACCGTTTTTCCCTTCTTTGCCTGCTGTAAAATCACCCCTCCCTCTTCTTCCTCCAAAACTCGCCTCGAAACAATTGAAACCTTTTTTCCAACGAGCTTTTCAAGCCTTTGAACAGACAATCTAGGCATTAGACTGGTGTAGAGTTCTGCAAAAACAGCATCTGCCTCCTTTATTTCTTCAACTCCACGAAGCGAAATGTCCTTCTCATCATACAGACCTAAGCCAACGAAGATAAGTTCGCCCAATTTGTTCAACTCTCTAGCCAATTTACGTTACTGTGATAACGAAAGATATTAGGGTAACCATACACAAATCAAAAAGACGTAGGTGTGGGCCCGTAGCTCAGCAAGGCAGAGCGGCGGACTCTTAATCCGTAGGTCGTGGGTTCAATTCCCGCCGGGCCCGCCAATACCTATTCTAGGGATTTTTTGAAATCCTCGAGAACAGTGGCAAATATTGAAAGAAAGTTTAAAGCATAAATCAATACAAGATAATGATTATTCTAGTAAGCGTAGGGGTGTATGCACCAGTTGAAATTAATGCACAAACAAGCCTTTCTTCTGATTCTTTCTTTTCTCTCGCTTATCTTCGGAGTTTTAGACGGCCAATATGAGTTAGTGATGTGGGAGTTTGTTCGCGTTGTCTGTCGCTCTTGCATTGGCTTAGGATAGTGAAGAGTAATCATGAATCTAGAGCGACTACGCCGTGCAACACAGGCTATCTCTTTCTTCATATCGAACCTAGGTGTCAATTATGCGCTCAAAACAGGAAGCGTTTACCCTTTTCTCTACTGCTACGGTTGTCCATTGGCATGGGGCGCATGCCCGATAGGAGCACTACAAAACTTTACAATTCTTCGAATCTGTCCCCTCTACCTTCTAGGCATCTTAGGCGTCTACGGTGCCATTTTTGGCAGAGCCTTCTGCGGTTGGGCTTGCCCCTTCGGAGCCTTCCAAGACCTGCTAGTTGTCTTAAGCAAAAAGAAAAGGAAGCTACGACCTTTCACATATTCTAAATTCATCATGTTGGCACTTGTGGTGGGTTTAGCTTGGTTTACTTTTGACACAATCTTCTGCAAGTTTTGTCCTGCTGGAAGCCTCTTCGCTGCCTTACCAGCGCCCTTCTACTACTCAGGGTGGAAATGGACCTTTTATTTTAACGTTCATATCGTAACTCTGATTCTAACAATTCTTTCAGTTTTGCTTTTTTCAAGATTTTGGTGTCGCTACTTATGTCCATTAGGTACAATGGGTGTCTTCAACAGAATATCCATTATGACTATATCTCTTGATTCTGCAAAATGCACTAACTGCCTAGAATGTTTAGATGTATGTCCGATGGGGCTAGAGAAAGTAGAGGACATCGGGATATCAAGCGATTGCATTATATGTGGGAGATGCGTTGACGTTTGTTCAACCGATGCTTTGAAAATGCATGTAAGGAGATGAAATAAGCCTTATTAGACGTATTCCAAGAGACTCTAGCTGATGAGATATGTGGGTCAAAGCAAATGTCCTTTTGCTGTTGTTAACGAGTGCATTCTTAGTAGGCGTCGGTCCAGTGGTTGGGAAAACAGAAGCCCCCGATTTCACATTAACCGACATCTATGGAACAGACTTTTCTTTATCAGACTACCGAGGAAGAGTGGTTCTGGTAGATCTCTTTAGGATGCAGCCTTCTTGCCCCCCTTGCATATATGCGATCCCGCATCTCAAAGGCGTGTATAACAAATATTCACAAAATGATCTCATCATAATGTCCATAAGTATCAGTTCTTTAGACACCGCTGAGACCCTTAGGAGCGACTTTGTGGAAGAATATGATATTCCTTGGATTGTGGCTTGTGGTGGGACCCAAATGGCTTCCAAATATAGCGTGTCAGGCGTACCGACTTTAGTCATTGTTGACGCTGAAGGCGATATAAGGTATAGGCATGAAGGAGTAACAGAAAAATCGACACTAATCTCAGAAATTGATTCCTTCTTTATAACTATCCTTTCACCTAGAAGCAAAAAATACACCACAACCTCGGTTCCCTTAAACTTCACCATAAGCAAAGCAGCTTCTTGGATACATTACAGCTTGGATGATGGAGAAAATGTAACAATCAGTGGAAACACCAATTTGACTAATTTGGCCGATGGAACACATAATGTCGCGGTTTGTTTTAAGGAAGTCTCTGGTAACACGATTTATTCAAACAAGGTCTCCTTCACCATCGAAACCACAACACAACCGTGGCTACCTTTAGAACTTGTAGGAATCATAGTAGCAGCAGTCGTAATCTTCGTAGTTATTGGTGTAGTTGTGGCGGGACAAGCGTTTCAATGGTCGAAGCCTGCGAAAAAACGCCGCAAAAGAAAGCCTAAGCGTTTACTAAATGATGTTATCAACACGGATGATATTCTAGTGAACCCACTTGCATCAGCTCTTCAATTCTTAATTTGACCTTATGAATTTAAATGCGATTCCACTGAATGTTTTCAGGGTTAAAAGTGTCCGCTGAGCCTTGCTTGAAGGTTCCCAAAATCCTCGGCGAAAAAGCGATAGCCATCCTCAGCAAACTGGACCTTCTAAACCGAGAGTTGAAGATTCAGCAAATAAAGGATCATCTGTTCATACCGTTAGCTAGGAAACCTCTTCCAAGTGATATAAAAAGGCTTGAGGAAAACCTTCCAAACTTCAAAAACTCCACACATAAATTTCCCAAGCGCAAACGCCTCCTCAAACTTGTTGACTTGCTGGAAGACAAGTTGCCTCCCCACCTTCTGGCGAGCCTTCCACATGCAATAGACTTTGTAGGTGACGTAGCCGTTATCGAGGTTCCTCCAGAGCTTGAGTCTCGTAAAACGACTGTTGGAGAAGCCATATTGAAGGCACATAAACAGGTGCGTACGGTCTTAGCAAAATCTGGTGCTGTTGAAGGCGTATATCGTGTGCGAGAATTTGATGTAATAGCGGGTATAGGGAAAACAGAAACTGTTCACAGAGAGTATGGATGCGTATATCACGTGGACCTTGCAAAAGCCTATTTTTCACCTAGACTATCCCATGAACACGACCGAGTGGCATCACAGGTCAAGGACGGCGAGACGGTGATCGACATGTTCGCTGGAGTTGGGCCATTCTCCATTCTAATCGCTAAGAGGCATAAGAACGTTCGAGTATACGCTGTCGACGTGAACCCTGAGGCTATGAATTATCTGAAGAAAAACATCGAAGCGAACCACGTTGGAAAAAGTGTCACACCGGTTCTTGGCGACATTAGGCAAATCGCAAAGACAAGACTAATCGGAGTTGCAGATAGGGTCATTATGAACTTACCTGAAAAGGCGATGGAATACGTAGATGTGGCTTGCGAAGCTCTCAAGCCTGAGGGCGGTATTGTGCACTATTACGAATTTACGAGTATGCCCGAACCCTTGGAAACCGCAAAGGTTCGATTGATCGAAGCTGTGAAGCAGACCAGTCGCAACGTTAAGAAAATCTTGTATGCACGGCTTGTTCGAGCGACCGCGCCTTACACTTTTCAAGTGGTTGTGGACGCCGAAATTCAATAGCTCTCTACGGTCAACGTTATTTTGATTTTTTGACATGGGTTCCGTATTTTTTCAATAAGTTTCTTAGAAATGTCTCTGGCAGCCTTGTTCGCTTTTATGGCTATTGTTCGACCGCAAATATAGTTGCTCTTTCTCACTACCATGTCGGTTGGGTGGGTGAACAACAGTTGAGGGCTTCCTCTTGCCTTAACCACTTCCCTTACCTCGTCAGCCTCAATCGTTATA
>DAOVDC010000092.1 GCA_030669695.1 Candidatus Bathyarchaeota archaeon | reverse complement strand
AGGAGTCTATCCTGCTCCATTCATAAGTTTTGCAAATGCTGCTGCCAAAGCGGCCTTGAACGTTCAAGCGTATATAGAAGCGATGATTGGGTAAGTACATAGCTGAGAAAAATATAGCGTAGAAAGTGGCAACTTCTGTTTCATCAGGTCATTTTTAAGCCATGCAATTAATTTATCAGATGAACATTCGGCGGAGCAAATATGAAAAAGCTGACAGAACGGATAAGAAAGTTCAAAACTGATGTGGGCGCAAGAAAGCCGAGTAAAACTAGTAAGGACAACCTTTGGATACTGCAACTAGTTGATGACCCAAACATTACTGCAGACCTGAATTACAATGCGAACTATTTGGCTGCGAAGGCTTCTGGGATGGCTTGGGGGAAGGGTCTATGTGTTGTTTGCAAGGGAGCTAAGTTTCTCTGTGGGAAAACTCGCTGTCCCTTGGTCGTTCGATTAAAGCACTACTTCCGAACAATGCCTCTCATCCAGGGCACAGACGTAGATGGAGCTTCTCCGCCAAGCGTATTTGTAGGTCGATTTGGCTATCCATACGTGTATGCAGGGCCGCTTGTGCCACCTGTTCATGAGGACACAAGCCTATACGACTTGCCGGAGTTGTGGTTTGGAAAGTCCATCGACGAGATTGTGGGTTTCCGGTCTA
Source organism: Candidatus Bathyarchaeota archaeon (assembly GCA_030669695.1). The sequence goes on along the minus strand of DAOVDC010000092.1, from coordinate 2,728 downwards.
TGCTTGTTCGAGGGAAGCATCGTGTTCACGTGAGACGGTTTGAGGATGCGGGGAAGATTATGGACCGAACCCGTGAGCTGGCTTTGTCTGAGGGTTCAGTGGATGTGGAGCTGGCATTGAAAAAGAGGCCTCAGAGACGTCTTATTTTAGATGACGCGGTTCAACCGTTTGGACCATCTGCGCTCGTTAGAGACCTGAGCGTTGGAACATCTCGTTGGGATCATCACATTGAGAAGGCGTATGGAGACACTGATTTGAAGGCGGCGGAGGCGGTTACCACACTCCACGCGAGAGGCGTACTGGTCACTAAAATTCAGCGAGCTTTCAGCGTAGGCTCCTTTGGGCTAAAGGACAACAGGCGTTTGGTGCCTACACGTTGGAGCATCACAGCAGTGGACAGCATTGTTTCGAAAGATATGATGAAGCAGATTAAGACGTTTCCAGAGATCAACGAGTACCGTGTGTATGAGTCTCGGTACTTGGACAATCGGTTTGAGGTTCTGATGATGCCTAGGGCTTGGAGTTACGAGGCTATGGAGGCTTGGTATCCGGGAACTGTTTGGAACCCAAGTGGACATAGCATAGTCATGTTTTCGGATTGGGAGGGTTTCGAGGGTAGAACCACCTATGCGAAGATTGGGGGTTGCTATTACGCGGCTCGTTTAGCTGTGGGCGAGTTGCTAGCGAAAGAGAGGCATCAAGCGGCAGTAGTTGTACTTAGAGAGGCACATCCAGGCTACATCATGCCCGTAGGCGTCTGGCAAGTGAGAGAAAATGTTAGAAATGCTATGAGACAGAAGCCTTTCAAGTACAATACGTTGGATGAAGCACTCGCCAGGGTTGCCAGCCAGTTTCAAATTCCCATAGAGCTGTGGATAGGAAGGAGCAAACTTCTGCAACACGCGCTTTTTCAGAAAAAGATCACGGAGTATCTCAAGAAGAGATAACTGGCCGTTTACGGCCTATGTACCCTATAGTAGTTTGAGCTAGCACTGTTTTCAGTCCAGCTTCCAGCAATGTTTCTCGAACCTTTTGCATCTCATTAACAGTTGGTCGTTGTATGCTGAGTCGGCGGAAGGTGGGAAAATAGTCTAAGATGCATACCTGCACATCTGGGTTCAGTCGCCGCAGATCCTGAAAGAATCTTATCAACCATGCTCGATTCAGCGTGGGCTCTCCGCCGGATGTGGCCATGCGATCTACGCTACACTGGTTCCTTTGCGTCGTCAAAATCCCAGCTACCTCTAACGGCGTCATCGCATCTGCCACGTTATCATAAGTAACCGTGTTAAAGTAAAACAGTTGTCTAATGTAATGTTAAAAATCTTACAGTTTTCTTCGAACTTCTATCAACTGCTTCTCATACTCTTCTCTTGAAATGAGACCGCTACCGTATTCCAGCCTCAAAATTTCTAAGACTTCCCTTTCGCCAGCTGGCTTTCTTTTCTTCCAGTTTATCTCTATGAGTTGAGTGTTATGTTTTGCTTGGATAAACCCAGACTTCTCAAGTCCTATCCTCGCTTCAGAATGAATATAACCTCTCCAACCTCCTTCAAAACGGAACCATTCAAGTTTACCCTCCAATTCATCCACAAGTTCCTTTGTACATTCGCTGCAGAAACTGCCAAATTTACGCCTTTTATCTTGCTTGTTGATTTCGTAAAAAGTGTAGAGGTCTCTGACTTCTTTGCGACATCGTTCACACGTTTTCCAGTTCTGCAACCTCTAAACCTCTAAACGCTACTGTCGCTCTCTGTTCCTTCTTAGAAGTTGCATGCATGCATTAAGGCTTGTTCAACCCGAGCGTGCTTGTTCAACCATCCGTTTTGCGAAGCAATATGGACATATAGGGAGTGGTATTACCTGCCATGACCCATCCTCAAATCCTATTTTCATCACATCTTCGTTAGTTAAGCCGGCACCGCATTTTGCACATTTTCTTTTTTTCATCAGAAGTTTACTCCTTTACATGCATGCTCCGGCATTCTGTGTTTATGGTTTTTCGATTTGGTGTTCCTTTAGCCATTGGGCAACCTTTTGAAACAGAGGACTCGTGGACATGTCGATGACTGGAACAATAAGTTTTTCTTTTGTCTCGATTCTTGGCTGGTATTTTGGCATTGGCGAGTAACTTACGAAGATCCAGTAGACTCTCTTCTCTTCGATGAGATGTTTTGCAGCAGTCCTAGTCGCTATTGGTATAGGATAATAAACGAACGCTACTCCTTCTGCCCAGTAGATGCCGGAGGGTCTTCCTCCAACACTGATATTCGCAAACCGCGCTAGGTCGTCTGGCGTTGGGAATTGGTTGCACTCCATGATCACGACTTCTTTGAATGGTTCGTGTCGAATAACTGTGCCTCCCATTGATAAACCTCCGATTAACTGTTATTGATGAATGAAACTTGCATTTACGTTTTGTGCGCATACATTCCTCTTATAATTCTCCGTTAAACGCTTTTCTTAACACAGTTTGAGTCATTGCCTCGATTTTTTCTTTCGTTGCATGCATGAAGAGTGTTCTATGTACTCTGCTGCAGGAACCCTCTTCCACGACTATCAACAAGCACTTCACCCTTTTCCGTGTCAAAAGCAGACAAGTCTACACCTTCAAACCGTGACTGCAGAAACGTGATAACTGCTTTCTGGCTTGTTTTACAAACCAGCTCTGCTTGTTCACGGTCGTGGTAGGCATGGTTTAAAACGTATCTTCTGGCTGCACGGCGTT
>DAOVDC010000066.1 GCA_030669695.1 Candidatus Bathyarchaeota archaeon | reverse complement strand
TTGGCACGTTGGGCTTCTCTTCCCCGAGATCGGGATGCTCCTTCCCTCAATATCAGAATTGGGGTTCCAGCAGATTGTGAAGACAATCTCAATCAATCCTCCTATTATAGCGGAACAGTAGAAAACGGATTAGGATATAAGTCTTACGCGTGTTTTCGTGGGTTAAACCTCAAACTCTCTCTTTTTATGTCTAAGACAAATGCATGCATGCACGACAGTTCCCTTTCTCCAAACATTATATATGGTTAAAATTAATAAGTTTCGTAAATAAAAAAAACTGAATAGTTAAACATTAACGCATTAACGAAGAGGAGAATTCAGGGATGCCTACAATAATCGTGTGCCTCAAACAAGCCGTGGACGTAACCGAGTTAAAAGTAGATTCGGCTACGCAACGTCTAATGACCACAGATGCGCCACGGAAAATAAGCGACTTTGACAAGAACGCGTTAGAAGAAGCTGTGAAACTAAAGGAAAAGCTCGGAGGAGAAGTAATTATAGTAACCGTTGGTCCAGAAGATGCCAAGATGGTTCTGAGAGAAGCCTTAGCAATAGGCGCAGATAAAGCGTATCTTCTAAGCGATCCTTCATTTGAACACTCAGACACGCTTGCCATCTCCTACATTCTCGCCGAGGGAATCAAGAAACTGGGAAACTTTGATCTGATTTTTTGCGGCGAAGCATCCATTGACAGCTATTCAGGTCAGGTTGGGCCTCGCCTAGCCGAGAGACTAGGTCTCCCACAGATAACGTATGTAAGAGCTCTTAGCCTTGATGGCGACACCGTGGTGGCTGAGCGAAGCTTGGAAGATTGCCATGAAACGGTTAAAGCGAAAACGCCGGTGCTGTTAACGGTAACCAAGGAAATCAACGAGCCTAGAATTCCTTCCCTCATGGCTATCATGAAAGCATCGAAAAAGGAAATCACGATTTGGAACGCGGAAAACCTCAAAGTTGCTAAAGCGAGAGTTGGAGAGGTTGGCTCAGCAATTCAAATATTAGAAGTCCTTGCGCCAAAGATGGAGCGGAAAAAAATTGTGGTGAAAGCAGAGACTGTCGGGGGAGTTGCAGAGAAATTAGCGAAGGCTCTCGTTAAAGAGGGCGTTGTAGGAAGGTGAAGGCGTTGAGTGAATTTCGGGGCATTTGGGTTTTCTCTGAAAACTTAGATTTGATGCTTGAGTTGCTTGGGAAAGGAAGCGAGTTGGCGGATAAGCTAAGCGTAGAATTGGCCGCTGTGCTGATGGGATATAACGTTAAGGATCAAGCAAGTAAGCTTGTAGAACACGGAGCAGACAAAATCTTCATAGTTGATCGTCAAGCACTCCAAAATTTTTACGTTGAACCATACACTAGTGCACTCGTTCAACTGGTCCAGCAACATAAGCCTGAAATCCTCTTGATCGGTTCAACGAGAAGGGGAAGGGAGGTGGCCTCAAGACTTGCCACAAGGCTGGAAACTGGATGTGTTCCAGACTGTACAGAGCTGAGCATCGATGATGATGGGAGGCTGATTATGAGTCGAATGGTGTACGGCGGGAATGCTATAGCCACCGAGGTCTGCCGCGTCAAGCCACAAATTGCCACTGTGCCCCCACGGGTCTTTGAGAAGCTTGAGTTAAAAGAAAGAAAGGGAGAGGTCGTCGAAGCCGACGTTGAACTTGAGGAGCCGAGAACTGAGGTCGTTGAAACTAGAGAAATCGAGGCGGCGAAGGTCAAAGTGGAAGAAGCCAAGGTGATCGTTTCTGGTGGACGGGGCGTGGAGAAGAAGGGGGATTTCGAAATCCTTGAGGAACTAGCAGAAATATTGGGTGGTCAGGTTGGAAACTCTAGACCGCTCGCGGAAGATCGCAAATGGTTTACGGAGTGGATTGGTCTTTCAGGTCACAAGGTTAGGCCTTTGCTTTATGTTGCCTGCGGGATTTCCGGCGTGATTCAACACGTTGCTGGGATACGTGATTCTCAGGTAATCGTAGCTATCAACAAGGATGCTGAGGCGCCGATTTTTGAGGTTGCGGATTATGTGGTTGTTGGGGATTTGTATGAGGTTGTTTCTGCTTTGTCTGTTGCTTTAAGGAAGTTGTTGAAGGGCGGTTAGTAGACACGCGTAGAGACGAATACGCAGAGTGAGAGCCCGATAGGCCTATTTGTAGGGAACAAATTCTTTTCCAAGCAGTTCTCTTGCAATGACAATTCTCTGAATGTTCGTAGCCCCTTCAGCCCCGATGCAGTAAGACATGATTCCCCTCAACCCCATTTCAAGCGGGCATTCCTTGGTATATCCATAAGCTCCATGCCACAACATCGCATCTTTGAACGCCTTGAACGCAAAGTGTGGCGCCTTCAACTTGCACATAGATATCCACTTAGCAACCTCGGTAGGTGAAAAACGTTTTTTCTCGTATCTTTCATCCATCATCCAAGCCGTCTTGTAGACGAGCCCCCGTATCATTTCAAGTTCAGTATAATCATCTGCAAGTTCAAACTGTATCCCTTCAAACTTACCTATTGGACGCCCAAATACCCTTCGTTCTTTAATGTAATCCATTCCAATTTCAAGGGCGCGTTGAGCCGCCCCTACACATGCCGCTCCGATGAGAAGCCTCGCCGTGTCAAAACCTTCCATGGTGAGGTAAAATCCTTTATTCACTTCCCCTAGGACGTAACTGTCTGGCAGCCGAACATTTTTCATCAAGAATCCTCCGGTTGATACTGCCATTCTACCCATGTCATCGAATCGTTTTGACACTTCAACTCCTGGAGCCTTAATGGGAAGGTAGAATCCTGTCATGCCTCTATGAGGAGCACCTGGAGGTGGGGGTGCAGTTCTGGCAACCGTGAAAAAGCCGCCTCCAAGTTTAACAGCTTCTTCTGTGCCGCTGATATACATTTTCTCTCCATTGAGAACCCATTCGTTTCCTTCTTTTTTTGCTGTTGACTTGAACGCAGCGACATCGGAGCCGCCGCCAGCTTCGGTTGACGCTATGCCGATAAATGCGTCGCCTCGCATAGCCTTTCGTATCACCTTTTCTCTAACCTCTTCAGTGCAGTACTTGTCCACCACAAAGCCCCAAGACGATTCAACCAACCATAACACGGGTATTGCTATGCTGATGTCTGCGTAGGCTAGTTCTTCAGCTGCTATACAGGCGGCTATCCAACCTGCTCCTGTTCCGCCGTGTTCCTCCGGTGCAGTCATGATAAACAGGCCAAAGTCAGCCATTTGCTTGATAATTTCGTGTGGAATTTCCTGTTTGGTGTCCATTTCTCTAATCTTTTCTAGGGTTAAGTTCTTTTCGCACCATTCTCTCAAGGCTTTTCTAAACAGCTCTTGCTCCTCTGTAAAGCGGAAATCTATCATGTCTTTCACCTTTAAGGTAGAAGTCTGTATAGATATAGGAATATAAGATTTACCAGAAAGCTGAGAGAAATCATGATAGGGACTGCTAAAATCCTACACCACTTGTAAAACGCTTATATGAAAGTAAGAGGTTATGTCGAACCTGCTCCTTACGGAGAGTGGTCGTCATGAAAAAGGTTAAGGTCGTCATAATGGGGGCAGCTGGAAGGGATTTTCACAACTTCAACGTTTACTTCAGAAACAACGATGAATACGAAGTTGTGGCGTTCACTGCCACTCAGATACCTGGCATCGAGAAACGAGCGTATCCGGCTGAATTGGCGGGTCCAAATTATCCTAAAGGCATACCCATCTATCCCGAAGAGGAACTTCCGGAACTCGTCAAGAAATACGATGTGGATCAAGTAATTTTTGCATACAGCGATGTTTCTTACGAATACGTTATGCACAAGTCTTCGATAGCGTTGGCTAACGGCGCCGATTTCAGACTAATGGGACCATCGTCTACTATGCTTGAGGCCAAAGTTCCCGTGGTTTCAATCTGTGCAGTTAGAACAGGATCTGGAAAAAGTCAAACATCAAGAAAAGTCTCTAGGGTCTTAAGAAAAATGGGCTTTAAAGTAGTTGTTGTGCGACATCCGATGCCGTACGGCGATTTACGCAAACAAGTCTGTGAGAGATTTGCATCCTATGAAGATCTTGACAAGTACGAGTGTACAATTGAGGAGCGAGAAGAGTACGAGCCGCACATCAACAACGGAATTGTGGTTTACGCCGGAGTTGACTATGAAAAGATTCTGAGGGCGGCTGAAAAGGAGGCAGACATCATAATATGGGATGGAGGGAACAATGACACATCCTTCTATAAATCTGATTTACACATCGTAGTTGCTGATCCGCACAGACCTGGTCACGAACTAGCCTATCATCCAGGAGAGACAAACCTAAGAATGGCTGATGTAGTTGTCATAAACAAGGTCGACACAGCGGATTCAATGAACATTGAAACCGTTCGAAAGAACATAAAGGCAGTCAATCCTAAAGCGACAATCATAGAAGCAGCCTCACCGATAACTGTAGACAATCCAAGTATTGTTAAGGGGAAAAAAGTCTTGGTTATAGAAGATGGTCCTACTTTGACTCATGGCAACATGGCGTACGGTGCTGGAACCATCGCGGCAAAAAAGTTGGGGGCGAGTGAAATAGTTGACCCGCGTCCGTACGCTGTCGGTTCAATAAGAGCTACTTTTGACAAATACGGTCATTTGGGACCACTGCTTCCTGCCATGGGTTACGATGAGGCGCAGATAGGAGAACTTGAAGAAACCATCAAC
>DAOVDC010000084.1 GCA_030669695.1 Candidatus Bathyarchaeota archaeon | reverse complement strand
ATATTTGCACCATCTGGGAGGCCTTTTGCTAACTGGTCGAATAGAGTGTGAACTTCCCTTTTCCTTCTTTCCCAATTCTTGTCCTCCAAAGGACTTTAAGAGCGAGAGACTGCTGATATTTAAAACCTTCGTTGAAAGGTCGATGTGTACCGTTTAAAGCTGGAGCGTACCGTTCAATTTTTGAGTTACTTGCGTTTGCATGCATGCTACGGAGCTAAGGAGGCACATCCCCCAAATATGTCAGAGAATACTTCTTGTATTCTCCTTCTCCAATGGCAACCATGAAACTTTGAATGTCTGCGGCAACGTCTTTCAATTCAAGTCTCAGCTGATTCAACTGTTTATGGTATTCTGTATAGTTTTTGTGATAAGAGATAATCACCCCAGTCATGCCTAGACCTTGCCCGCTAGAGGCAAATATTACATTAGGAAACTTCGCAGCAAATTTTTGGGCTCGCTCCTTGGTTTCGCCTACAAGAATATCAGAACGCATTTTGACGAAGGTTAGAGCAAATATTTCAAAACCCATCTTCCCAAAATTTGGAATGATCGTATAGTCCTGAATTATTCCGTTCTTTTCAAGTTTGTGACGAGTTCTTGTTACAGTTGGTTGTGACACTCCTAGAACCTTTGCTATTTCCCGGTCACTCCTCTTGGAATTCTTCAACAATTCCAAAAGAAGACTCTTCATTATCTTCTTCATTAATATTAAACCCCATCAAATGGTTCTTATCAATTCAAATTAGCTTTTCGGTATTGCCATAAGAGTTCTTTAGATGCTATGGAAAAATGTTCCATAAACTTCAAATCAGAGGACTTGTTAAATAAATTCGGGGAATGCGTGTTAGGCTTTAAAAATAAGCCCTGAAAGAGAAAGGAGAGTTTTCTTTATACACGCATTCCCTTCATCTCAGCAAGGTTAAAGATAGTAACTTATGTAATATTTAACTTTTGTGAACCCATGTTTTAGTATCTGATTCTAGAGTGTTTCAATTTCATTTCCAGCATTAAGAAAGAAGATAAATATGTATCGATTGATACTAAGAGAATAGTTGCTATATGTTGTCTGCTGACAGACAAGTTTCTCATTTACAGTGTTAACTCGTAGTTAGTTCTGTTATCGTTTTTCCATATTTCTCGCATTCCATGCATGCTATACACCTATAGAATATTGGTCGCAGAGTGCAAATAGCGTCTAGACAACACGGTTTCAGGTTGCGTTATTTATGAATAAGATATCACGCAGCAAAAAAAGAGCGGGTTTGCGGGGGATATCTCCACAGCTAAAAGGTTGATGTGTACCATTCAGCGAATTTTCTTAGGGCTTGAGCTCTATGTGAAAACTTGTTCTTTTTTTCCGTGGTCATTTCTGCAAAGGTTTTGTTGGGACTGCTTGAAGCTTTGAATATAGGGTCGAAGCCAAAGCCGGAGTTTCCCCGCTCTTCTTGAGATATTTTTCCTTTCACTTTACCGTGGAAGCACCTCAGTGATTCTTTTGGACTACAGAAGGCAACTACAGAGTGGAAATAGGCATCTCTTTTCTCCACTTCTTTCATTAGTTTAAGAATTCCTTTGGTTCCTATTGTTCGATACACGTATGAGGAGTAGGGACCTGGAAATCCGTTCACCGCGTCTATGAAAAGGCCAGCGTCCTCCACGAAGATAGGCAGTCTACATCTTTCTACCGCGTCCCTAACGCTGGCTTTAGCAATGTTTTCTATATTGTCGTCTTGAATCTCTGAGGCTTTTACTCTTAGGAGCGCAGTGGCAACTTTGTATTCAGCTAGTACGTGGCAGGCCTCGTTGAACTTGTGAATATTACCTGTCACGAAGAAGGCCACTCTACCCTTTGGAAAAGAACTCACACGCGTCACACCTCTGCCTCCTTTCTTTCGGATACGTAACGTCCTCTTTTCTCTATTTCTCTAATCTTTTCTAATACGTTTTTTGCTGCTTCGTTTCCCCTTGCTTCAGCATATCCTTCCATGACCATGTCAAAACTCTCTTTCGCATACTTATAATGAGTACTTTGGAAGGCTGTTTTCATGAGGTGCAGGTCAACTCCCCTAGTTTCTAGTTCTATCGAGTGTTCGCTTAAGCCAAAGTCTACGAAGACAACTCTGCCATGCGGTGTCAAGATCATGTTTGAGGTGGTGAGGTCTCCATGGATGATTCCACGGTTGTGGAGGCGTCCGATCAGGTTGCCGATGAGACAACACAAGCGACGCCTTTCTTCAGACGAGAAGTCGTCTAAGACCTGCTTCACCTGCTTTCCATTAATGAACTCCATGATAATCGTTGCTTTTGCAATGTCAACCATGAAGATTGTTGGTGTTGAAACCCCTGCCTCCTTTGCTCTATGAATAATCTGTGGCTCATGAATGGTTCGATAAGACCGAATTTCCTCATCCAACTCGGGGACGCGATACTGCTTTGGCAATCGCCGCTTCATTATCACCTTGCGGTTTTGCCACTCTTCCAAGTATAGGCTAGCTTCAGCGCCTTTTTTAATGAGCACGTTTCAGCCTCCAACCCATGGTGCGTAGACCTCGTCCAGTCGCCACCTCGGCTTTACGAAGCTCTTCTCAACGGGAAGAGTCATATTGTGTTGATATGCGAGAATTCCAGTCCATGCGATCATGGCTCCGTTGTCTAAGGCATACTTCTTGGGAACCACGCAGAATCGCGCGTTGTGTTCGTCAGCGATTTGGCTGAGCATCGATTGTAACCGTTTATTTGCAGCAACCCCTCCAGTCAACAGGACCTCCAGTTTTTCCGTGTGAGCTAACGCCCTCTCTGTGACCTCGGTGAGCATGGAAAACACGGTTTCTTGCAAACTGAAGCACAAGTCTTCGAGGCGATGCTTTCCTTCATGAAGTAACTGGATAACAGCGGTGAGAAGCCCACTGAAGGATAAATCCATGCCCTTCACCGTGTAGGGGAGAGAAATAAATGTTTGACCCTGACTTGCCATTTTCTCAACCATTGCACCGAAAGGCACCCCTTCGTCCTGACGTAGACCTGCCTCCCGAGCGAAAACGTCGAGGCAGTTTCCTACAGCTATATCGAGAGTTTCGCCGAAAATGCGGTATATTCCCGCCTCAAAGGCAGAGACAATGGTGTTTCCACCTGAAACATAGAGAGTAACCGGGTCCTTCGCTCCAGTTACGAGCTTGCCAATCTCGATGTGTGCAACACAATGGTTTACGCCCACCAACGGAACTTGGAGATAGGCAGCTAAGGCGCGAGCTGCGGTTGCACCGGTACGGAGACAAGGCCCCATACCGGGACCCTGAGAAAAGGCGACAACTTGAATATCTTGAGGCTTTATTCTTGCCTTCTGAAAGGCTTCCTCCAAAATATTTCCTGCAGCTTCCGCGTGGTGTCTGGCTGCTTCTCGCGGGTGGATGCCGCCTTTTTCAGGTATGTATGCGCTGATGATGTTAGCTAGGACGTCTCCGTTGAAGGAGAGAATTCCGACGCTAAAATCGTCGGCTGTGGACTCTATTCCTAAGCAATAAGACGCGGCTGAATGATGCGTTGACATGTTTTCAGCTCCTTTTTTAAATCGTTGCTGTTGGTTATATCATGCTTAACATCCACGTTATATGTGTTAAACATTCCACCTTTATTTTGTATAGATGTTTTTCTTGCTTTGGAAATCAACATACATCTTTTTATGTTTAGAAGTACATTATTTATTGATAGAGTTCAAGGAATCGAATAGACATGTCAAGGCGCAACAATCTGGTACACCAAGCATTACAGTTGATTGTAAACACGGGAGATCACGGTGTGCTTCAGTCTGAACTTTGGAGAAAGCTGAGCGCCAGTAGCAGAGAAGGTTCTCGAATAGCGTTGAAACTGGAAAACAAGGGATTTATTCGGCGTGAACGTGAACTTTTCAGTGGACGATGGACGTATCGGCTGTATCCGAAGAGGCGACCGACATCTATCAACTCCATAATCGACTGCCCCTGCTTGATGTGCCCTGAAGGTTTTCGATGTGGAGCATGGAGCTCAA
>DAOVDC010000078.1 GCA_030669695.1 Candidatus Bathyarchaeota archaeon | reverse complement strand
ATTTTACCGCAGATATATAGGTGGAGAAGGATTTGTTGCTTACTTTCTTCTCAAGGAACTTAAGCCCGGCGTAGATCCTCTTGGTCCTGAGAATAAACTGATTTTCGCCGCTGGTCCTGTGACTGGAGCCTCTATTCCTGGGAATGGCAGAAACAGCGTGGGAGCAAAATCGCCTTTGACAGAAGGCTTCGGCGAAGCTGAGGTTGGAGGCTATTGGGGCGCGGAGTTGAAACATGCAGGTTTTGACGCAATCATCTTTGAAGGTAAGGCTGAAAGTCCCGTCTACCTTTGGGTTCACGATGGAGAGGCTGAAATAAGAGATGCTGGTCACCTTTGGGGCAAGGATACTGGCGATGCTCAGAGAATCATACGAGAAGAGTTGGGTGACAAACTTGTCCGTGTTGCTCAGATCGGTTCTGGAGGCGAGCGGCTGGTTCGCTATGCATGCGTGATTAATGACCTTCATGATGCGGCTGGACGAACCGGTATGGGCGCTGTTATGGGTTCGAAGAACCTTAAGGCTGTGGCTGTTAGGGGACATGAAAAGGGGAAAGTGGCTGACGCTGAGAAGTTGAAGGAATTGACAAAGTGGCTGATCCAGAATCCAAAAACTTGGTCTTGGGCTCATGATCTTGGTACTGGGGGAGCAATGGAATCTTTTGTCGAGTTGGGTAATCTTCCAATTCGTAACTTCAGGGACGGAGACTTCTCGAACGCCAAAGCTTTGGATGCTAGAACGATAAAGGATACGATTAGTATTGGTATGGAGAGCTGTTATGCGTGTCCTGTTCGATGCAAGAAAGTTGTGAAGATTGAGGAGCCTTGGCATGTAGACCCAGTCTATGGAGGACCGGAATACGAGGCTCTCGCTGCTTTGGGTTCCAACTGCGGGGTGGACGACTTAAAAGCTGTGTGCAAAGCGAATGAAATCTGCAACCGGTATTCTTTGGATGTAATATCTACCGGGGATACTGTAGCCTTTGCCATGGAATGCTACGAGAACGGCATCTTAACAGACATAGACACGGGTGGAGTGAAGTTAAACTTTGGTGACGCTCAGGCTATGGTTAAGATGGTCGAGAAGATAGGTAGACGTGAAGGCTTGGGCGACATCTTAGCTGAAGGCGTTAAAAGGGCGGCTGAGAAGATAGGTAGGGGCGCTGAGAGATTTGCAATTCATGTAAAAGGTCAAGAAGTTCCTATGCATGAGCCTCGTCGTAGTCGGGCGCTCGGGCTTGGTTACGCTGTTTCTCCGACAGGTGCGGACCACGTGCATAACCTACATGACATGGTCGTCGCTAACATGCGCTGGGTCAAAGGGTTGGCCGCCTTGGGAATTTTGGAACCAGTGCCCTTGGAGGATTTGGGGCCGAGGAAGGTCAGGGCGTTGATCTATGTTGTTGACTGGTGTGTCTTGGACAATAGCCTGTTGATGTGCTGTTTTGTACCTTGGGATTACATTCAGAAAACAGAAATCGTTAGGGCCGTGACTGGTTGGAACACTACGGCCTGGGAGTTGATGAAAGTTGGAGAGCGGATTACAACCATGGCAAGAGTTTTCAATGTGAGAGAGGGATTCACGAAGAAGGATGACTGGCTGCCTGAAAGGTTTTTCCATCCGAAGACTTCAGGGGCTCTATCTGAAACCGCGGTTGATCCAGCTAAGCTTGAGAAGGCGAGAAGCACATACTACGAGATGATGGGGTGGGATGAGAATGGGGTTCCAACAAGGGCAAAGCTCGAAGAACTAGATGTAGCCTGGGTTGCCCAGACGCTTGGTTAGTATTTACGGGTTTCCAGATTTATCACGCCGAATCAAATGTAGGAAAGAGAGCAAAGACTTTAAACCTTAACACACGGTTTGATCAGTTTCCTTCATTTGAGTCTTTTTCACTTCTTTTTCTCTTCGCACTCTTCTTGTGCTATGGGTAGCCCGTGAGCTTTGGCTAGTTTCTTTCCTCGGATGATGTTTGCTTTGGCAAAAAAGAATGTGAGAACCCGTAAATGTTACAGGGCAGCCGCGAAAAATAGAAATGCATGCATATTTTCAATTTTAGAGGTTATAGCAGAGAATTAACGTTATGTTAATATTACTATCCTCTAAAGCTAATCCATGCATGAAAGAATAGAACGGTTCAATGACGAGAATGAGAGCTTCTTCCTGTTTGTTAGTGAGCTGGGCGTTTCAAATCTATAAAAGAAAAAGGTGAGAATGACCTATTAGACCTTAGATACTTAGGTACTGCCTTGCCAACATTTTAATTCTCCGTAAATGCGATGACTCGAGAGTACCGATTCTTCTTAATAGTCTGTTGATGCTAAGAGATCTTAGTTGAAAAACCATAGCTATGGAGTCAGCTGAAAGCCCATTTTGACTTGACCTTGTTATAGTATATGTGAAAGGGAACCTTGAAGCAGTCTGGCTACTGGTCAAAGGTACTACCATGCAAAGAGATGTCTGATCATGGACTGCAAGCACAATTGCTGGTCGACTACCACTTTGTTCATGCCCCGTTGTATCTGTCAATTGAACTATCCAAACGTCTCCTATGTTCACTGTAGGCAAGATATCTCCTCACTAGTCTTCGATTCTATCCCATTGATCTATCTCTCTTCTCAGTTCTTCAGTGAGGTACTCAGGTCTGAAGAGAAGTTCTTTTGCTTTAGTCATCCCTGCTATGAGGGTATATTCACTTGAGTAGGGTTTAAGAGAACGTATCCCAGCAAATATGTCGTCATCCGTAAGTTCTGGGTTTTCTTTGAGGAGATAGACTATTGTGGCTGTGCACTCTAGAAGACTGGGATTCTCCAGAACATCACAGCATCTCCTTATTCTTTCAAGAACTTCACATTCTTCTGGAGTGAGATCATAGTCAGTTTGAAGAGAACTAACTCTGTTTCGTTGATCAAAATATTCATGCGTTAGTTGAGTGGAATAAGGTCCTGCCACGTAAATTGTGAAGTGATAACCGATTTCCATACCAAGAGCTTTTGCCAAGTATGCGATCTTCTGAATCAAAAATCGCCAAATATAGCGATTTATATTAGGTCGCAATTCTAGAAATCTAAGACTTGCAATTACTCTATCGATATCGCTCGGCATTTCTTTTCACTATCCTTTATTACTCTTTGAACTAAATTCATCCATCTGGCAATCTTATTCGCCGTTCTCTTTCCTTCAGGTGTCAGTGAATACACAGCCAATTTCTTACGTTCCAGCTTGACAGCAGATTTCTCTATCAAGGCCATTTCTTCCAGACGGTTGAGATTTGAGATGAGTTTACCATCGGATATCTTCAATGCTGCTTTCATTTCTCTATACTGCAGGCCATCCGCAAAGTATGTTAGCAACGCTAAGAGCTGGCATCTGGTCGAGGAAACAGTCTTGCTGTTAATCCTCTCTGAGGCATCCAATAGCATGCGGATATTGTCCTTCACATTTCTCACCTCATCTCTCACCATTGTCTAAGAAACCGTATCTAAAATACTTTTCTTTTTACTTTCAAAAAGAAAGTGAAATTCGAAGTACAGATGTGCATGCATGTGTGCATAGTTCTATTGTGTAACCGAGTGATACCAATTGATTATGTATTCTGGCAGTTTTAGCCCTCTTTCCCTCAGTCTTTCAGCAAGTTTCACTGGTAAAGGACTCAAGACGTATGCTGCTCTCATATAGAACCTCCTAGGTTGACCTGACTTCACAGTTTCTTCTAGGGTTATTTGGTAGTCTGACTTCTCGGCTAAAGTTGACTTTCTTGTCCCCGTGATTGATAGAACCATTCCGTTCAGTTTCTTGAAGACATCACACCAGCTAATGACAGGCTTGGTTTCTCCGGAAAACGACACCAAGATCTCAAGGTCTCCGGCTCTAGGACGCGGAGTGTTCACCCCTCTGGCTACGTATACATTGTCTCCCAAAAAACCCTTGATGTGAAAAAGTCTTATGGCAGCCATTTTAATGATCTCGTTTGCCGTGCCTTTTCCCCCTAGAAACACGTTGGTTCGCTTTTCCATCATGTCAACAAGATGCGCATAGGTTTCCGACTCCAAATTTGAGTCGATCATGGGTCCTAGCTTTGTGAATTCCTCTTCACAGAGTCGAAACACCCCACCTACTTGGAGGTTCCGGAAAATCGCTTCGGTCATCATGTACAGAAGGAACAGGCTTCCAAGTTCGAACACGTCACCCATAATGCCTATCTCGCTGTATTCCAAGGAAGGCTTCGAGCTTCGTCGCCCTTTTAACTTGGCGACATGCCCGTGTTCACGAACTATTTTGGCTAACGGTGAG
>DAOVDC010000060.1 GCA_030669695.1 Candidatus Bathyarchaeota archaeon | reverse complement strand
CCCGACATCTCTAACACAACATCCACACCATTACCATCAGTCGAATCCCGTATAATCTTCACAATGTTTTCGCCCTCTTCTCTGGCGTTGAGAACCACATCAGCTCCTAACTTCTTTGCTAATTCCATGCGCACCCTGTTTCGACCACCACCAGTTGCAAAAATTTTCTCAGCTCCTAATGTGTCAAGAACTGCTATGGCCATCAGACCTATTGGACCACAGCCCAAAACTGCCACGTTTTTTCCTGCAATATCTTCAACATGATCTTTTGGTAGAACTGTTTGAACAGCGTTTCCTAACGGTTCTTGAATAGAGGCGATGGATGGATCTAAATCGGGAGGATTCTTCCATGCGTTTCTCTCAGGTAGCGCGACATATTCGGCGAAAACTCCGTCCGTGTCTACGCCTAGAATTTTTAGGTTTTGGCAGACGTGCATGCGGTCGGTTCTGCATTGATAGCAAGTGCCGTCTACAATGTGGGTTTCCGCCGACACCATGTCTCCTACTTGCACGCTGGTTACGTCTTTGCCAATTTGGATTACTTCGCCTGTGAATTCGTGACCTATTGTAAGTGGGATTTTTTTTATGCGGTTTTGTGCCCATTCGTTCCAGTCCCATATGTGTACGTCTGTTCCGCATATGGCGGCCATTTTGGTTTGGACGAGGACTTGTTTGTTGTTGATTTTTGGGGTGTTTACTGTTGTGAGTTCAGCTTTTGGTTCTCGTTTCTTCTTAACTATCGCATACATTTCTATCAGACTCCGTGGTTTTTCACGTTGGATATGTGACTGTTTTGAATTTCTTGTTGTCTGGGTATTTGAATATGGCGTTGTATTAAAAACTTGTTTTATAGAGGATGCTGTATGCTTACTCACGGAGTGTTTTCATGCGTTTTATGTTTGTTACGTTATTGGATCGTTTTTTACGGTTTTTGGACTCCTAAAAGAAGCGTAGAATTCCTCCAAATAAGTTCAGTTGTTGAATGAGGATTGAGAGCAAGATGAGGATGGTACAGTAAGTGACAAAGGTATAGAGAACCTGTCTGCCACTTTCTGGGTAGTCTTTCTTCAATAGTATTCGGTTCGGAGCCGTGAGCATCCTCGAAAGAAACCGAGGCAGAGGGAGCATGAAAGGAGCACTTCTTCGATATTTCAAATAGCTTTCATCAGCTTGCCTAATCATCGTGATTTCCTCGGTTAATGCTACACAAATGATGAGGAGCGTGGAGATCAACCAAGGTAAGCTTGGCTCTGGCTGGTATCCTCCGAACGGGACTGGTGCAAGGGTTGCAAGTAACATGACTCCATAACTCCATAGAATGAAGCCTAAGTACTGCGGGTGTCTCGAATACTTGTAGATCCAAAAATCAAAGACCTTTTTATTTTCAGATTTACCGTAGAACCAAGTAAACGTGCCTACGCAGAATAGCAAAAGACCTGCGCCTATAACCAGGCTTGCCAGAAGATTCCCAGCTAGCCAAAACTGCATTCCTCCCACGCCTAGAAGTCTCAAGGGGTACATTACAATCCAGTATGGGAGATAAGAGATATCACCTAGCCTCAAGAGAGCTGGAGATGAATCCCAAAAAGGTAGCCACATAACTCTCAGAATTCCTATACCGGTAAGGAAGAACATTGAGGCTGCAAAGTACCCGAAAGCAGGGAGAAAGAAGGCGAAGGAGCCTAAAGAGGACAAGCGTCCCCGTTCTGTTATGAAGCCCACGATTACTAAGGCGATAACCACCACTAAGCAGACATAGCCTATTGGCCTCGCATAATTCATCAAAGCCGCTATACTTTCGGGTTCCCAATATATGTCTGGAAAATAGCCTGTCAAAACGCTGTTGAGTATTCCAGGAAGCTCTAAAGTTGCAAACGTCAACGCCACGGTGAAAACAATTGCCAAAAGAGTTAAAGACGGAAGTTTTAGCTCTTTCAGACGCATACAATCACCTTCATTTAGGTATCAATTCTACAATCTAATCAGTAGGGAGTAAGCTAATAACCTATATTTTAGAACACCTTGTTCTAATTTCTAGACAACGCGTGCTAGCTTTTAATGTATCGTTGATCGAAAATAGCGTTATTCTTGGTCGAATTTCCTACATAAACAGCATCATTCTGATTCCATTTTTTCTAGTTCTGCTATTCGATTCTACTCAACTTTCTTTTTCCAAGGTACAGGAACACAGTACCCACTAACCAACTCAAGACTGTTTGCAATAATTGGACATACAATATTCCCCCAATCGGTTCTGGCCACCCTCTCGTCAAAACAAGCACAGAGACTGCGAATAGTCCGATTGAAACAGAAACGGCAATCATAATGTTTAACCCTAACTTTGCCGATTTTTCTGAGAAGGCTGGATTCAAGAGGAAGAGGCCGAGAACGAAAGCCACGTTCGCTGCAACAAATAACATCATAAATCCGGTGTTAGTCAACAAAGAAATGATGGTAGCTTGCGGGCTTAGGATTGTTGTAACAGCTGTCATCGCCCCTGCGATCGGAACCGCCATTAGCCAACTTTTTAGCAACATCGCCTTAACAAACCTTCCCTCACCAGAAGGTGCTTTTCGATAGATGAAGAGGTTTTCCTTCCCTCGAACCGTCACTTCACCGGTCACCATGACCACAAGGACTGGAAACGTAAATTGAGCCAGCATCAAGGCCACTGGAAGTTCATCAGGCCCAGTGGACGCACTGGGCACGATAAATATGCTCATCAAAAAGAGTAGCCCCATGATATAGGTGATGTTCGAAAGGTTTTCAAGCCTTCGACTATAGTCCTTGAAGATAGACACTAGGAGAGTGCCGAATGACCCGCCTCCCCCTAGAGATTTAACGGTTTTATAGAAGGCACCGTCAGGCTTAGCCCTAGAAGCTATGAATGTGGTGGGTTCAAGGCTGTAGGCGCGATTAGCCGCTTTTGCGCCCAGCCACAGCACCGCTACAAAGAAGGCGACAAGGCCACCGAATCGGGTCAGCGTCTCAAAACCAACGGCACCGATGTTGCCGGGGTTGGATGCGAAACCGACGAAAACTTCCGCTCCCCAGGAGCTGGGTAGCAGGCCGAGAATGGCTTTGACCATCCCGCTCGTCCCAGGATCGGCAAGGGCTTCGAGCAAGCCTCCGTACTGAATTGCATAGACTAATGCGACCAAGGGTAGAGCGATGATCATTGCGAGGGCTCTTCCAATGTCTCTTCCACGGGCTGTTTTTCCAAGCTTTGTTCGTAGGAGGGCAGCGATCACGGTGCCGATCCAGCTGGCAGAAAGAAACGTGACAATGAAAATTATGATGATTATTGTGATCTGAAATATGTCCAGCCCCAGTGGATTTAGAACAGCCGTAAAGGAGCCAGTGATCACCGTGACGAAGATGGCATAGAAAGGCATTTTGCCCAGAAACTCGCCTAACAGAACATCGCTGGGTTTTACGGGGGCTGCGAGGAAGATCTCCAGTTGTCCTGTCTGCTCTTCCTTTAATGTGTCGGTTATTGGGATTATCAGGAAGTAAACAAAAATCATGAATAGTATGATCTGCATCATGGCTACGGCAGCTTGGGACAGGATGAAAGCGAGGAAATCGTCGATGAACAGGCTGACAAATGCTGGCGCGATGAATGCCACATAAACCGCTAGCAGCCCGATAACCAGATAGGGGAAGTAGGGTCTTATCTTCCGTATCCTGCTTGTGGTGATGCGATATTTATTCTTCGCAACCACGAGCCATTTAGGCACCGGCACCTTTCTGCTCCCTCCACGCCAACAGCTCCTTCTCCTCCACTCCTCCGGTTATGGCGATGAACGCCTCTTCCAAAGTCTTCGTTTTTGTCTGAGCGATGATTTCGGCGACTGTGCCTAATGCGATGAGTCTGCCCTGGTTGATGATGCCTATTCGGTCACACAGCTCCTCCACGACTGGAAGAATGTGGCTGCAGATGAAGATGGTTTTACCTGCACTATCGGCCAACTTCTTGATCAGATCCTTAACCATAAGGGCTGCCCGAGGGTCTAACATGGAGGTGGGTTCGTCAAAGAATAGTATGGGTGGGTCATGGATCAGGGCTGATGCGATCAAGATCTTTTGTTTCATACCTCGGCTGTACCCTTCAAGCAGGTGATCACGTCGATCATAAAGACTGAATAGCCTCAGTAAATCATCTATCCTGTCCGGCAGAACATCGCTCGGGACATCGTAGAGAGCTCCCATGAACTCCAGAAACTCGTGGGCGCTAAGCTTCTCGTACAAACCAGGCGACTCGGCAAGCAACCCGGTAACCCGTTTTACATCCGTCTCCCCTTTCAAAATATCATAACCGTTTACGGTGGCTGTGCCGCTAGTCGGCTTTATGATGCAGTTTAACAACCGAACGGTTGTCGTCTTACCTGCCCCATTTGGACCAAGCAGACCAAAAGTTTCTCCTTCATAAACTTCAAGGTCGAACTCATCCACAGCTTTGATTTCGCCACCCTTGCCATAATACTTAGACAACTTATCGGTTTTGATGACAACATTCATCGTCTTATTCAGCCCCCTTCTTCTGGAAGAGCATTTTCCGTAGCTCATCCTCACTCAGGTCTATTCTCAGGACCCCGTTGGTTCCCCTGACCTCCAGCACTGCACCCTCAACCATGGATAGCTCCTCTAGTTCGCCTAGGAACCCTTCAAACAGCACATGTTCGTGCGACTCATTTGATAGTGATATATGCCTCACATGCTTCTTGGACTTCATCTCTATGGAGAATGCATGTTCCATTTATCATCACCATTCCTTTGTTTTCTAAGCTTTTTACATTCGGAACCTTTCATGCAGTCACAAAAAAGGGAGCGTTTAGAGTCAGCTTGTGCCACTCACTCACCTTTCTCAAACAGCAAGTAATGGTTTATCCAGATGTCACGCCCAGTCACTTGATAAGTGTGGAGACGCCAGCCATTTTTTTGCCACTTCTCGATTTTCTCACCAACATTCTTGTGGTGCTTAACTTCCACGCACATGTATTCTTTCAACTCAGCTCACCTTCTCCACGATGAGAAGAAAGTCCACATAGGTGGCAGGTATGGGAGTAACGTTCGGGATAATTGCTACGACTTCGCCCTCCAAGCTATTCAGGAATTGCTCTAATTTACCCTGGTCCTTTGTCATACTGATACCGAATCGGTGAACTCTATATCTCGCTTTCATTCTTCCACCTTCT
>DAOVDC010000064.1 GCA_030669695.1 Candidatus Bathyarchaeota archaeon | reverse complement strand
GCTGCAGACGCATTCATAACGCTTGCTTACGTAGGGGTTCGAGCCGGATTCACCATTATCACCGCCGATGATCCCTACTGTTACAGTTCACAGAACGAACAAGACAACCGCTACTACGCCTTACTCGCCAATGTGCCCTGTCTTGAACCCTCAAACCCACAAGAAGCGAAAGAAATGGTTTCCTATTCCATGAATATTTCCGAAAAACTAGAACTACCTTGCCTTTTCAGAACAACCACCCGTGTGAGTCACACTCGCGGACCCGTAGTTTTTGGTCCTCTTAAACAGCCAAAGTTAAAAGGCAAATTTGTTAAAGACGTCAAACGATTCGTGATGGTGCCAGCACACGCTCGAATCCAACATAAAGCTCTCTTGGAAAAAATGGAACGTGCAAAAAAAATTAGCGAAGAAACGCTATATAACAAAATCGTTCGAAATGGTTCAGGAATGGGTGTAATCTCGTCAGGTGCGGCGTACAATTATGCTGTCGAAGCTATTGATTTTCTTGATGTCGACGCCAGCGTACTAAAACTTGGAATGACTTTTCCTCTTCCTGAACAGAAGATCGTAGAGTTTATGGAGAAGCATGACCAGATTGTTATCGTAGAGGAACTCGAACCTTATCTTGAAATGCAAGTAAGAGCCATAGCAAAGAATTATGTGCCCCACGTGAAAATCCACGGTAAGACTATAACAAAATACTTTCCGAGGTTTGGAGAATTATCCACGCGGTTAGTAGTTGAAGCTCTAGCCAAAATCGCAGGCAAGGCTTTACCAGTTGCCATTAAGGAAATCGATGAAAAGTACACGCGAGTAAGCGAATCTGTTCCCCCAAGACCTCCTGTGCTATGCCCTGGCTGTCCACATAGAGCTTCGTTCTATGTGATGAAAACCGTGGCAAAGAATCGAGCGATATACTCTACAGACATCGGTTGTTATGCTCTGGGCATTCAACCCCCGTTGCGTATCGGAGATACTCTTGTGTGCATGGGAGCCGGCGTTGGAACCGCTTGTGGAATTTCTAAAGTGATAGAAGAGGATGTGGTTGCAGTCGTTGGAGACTCCACGTTTTTTCACGCGGCTATACCGGGGCTGATTAACGCCGTCTATAACAATCATAAGGTAACACTTGTTGTTCTTGACAACTTGACAACCGCCATGACTGGACATCAACCTCATCCGGGAACCGGCAAAACTGGAATGAAAACACGTGTCAGGAAGATCCTTATCGAAGACGTAGCTAGGGCTTGCAACGTTAAGTATGTTAAAGTAGTTGACCCATTCAAAATCAAAGAGGCTATGAAAGCTTTGAAGGAAGGGTTGAAAACGCGTGGTCCATCAGTAATCATTTTTCGTCAACCGTGCGCGCTTCTTGTCTTGAGTGAAAAACGTAGAAAAGGTGAAAAAATCGTTCCCGTCAAAATCTCGGAAAAGTGCACAAACTGTCGAGTGTGTATAGAGGCGTTTGGATGCCCCGCTCTTTATGTCGAGAACGACCGCGTAATGGTTAATGAAGCGCTCTGTACAGGGTGCATGGTGTGTGCAGCCATTTGTCCTTATGATGCAATCGAAGCTGGAGGCTCACTTGATGAGTAACTGCAACATAGTTTTGGCGGGAGTCGGTGGCCAAGGCATATTGTTAGCGGCGAACGTTCTTGGTTCTGCCGCTGTGAAAGAGGGCTTCAATGTGAGAGTTAGCGAAGTTCATGGGATGGCCCAACGGGGAGGCGCGGTAGTTTGCCACATGAGGATCGGCGATAGGGTTCACGCACCAACCACCATGGAAGGCGAAGCAGACGTGATTGTCGGACTTGAACCTGTTGAAGCGCTTCGCAACATTAAGTTCGCTTCTAGTCAAACGTGGGTTCTCTTAAATACTGAGGCAATCATACCCAGCACAGTTTCGTTGGGAACCGCCGCGTACCCAAGTCTGCAAACCATAATGAAAATGATTCGTTTATTCGCTGGAAAGATTGTAACGATTGATGCTGCCGATTTGGCTAGAAAAGCTGGGAGCGTTATAGCTCAGAACACGGTTATGTTAGGTGCTTTGGCGGCGACGAAAAAGTTGCCTATGCGATTGGAAACGATAAAGAACGCTATTAGAGAATTGGTTCCACCAAAATATGTGAAAATGAATCTTGAAGCACTTGAGCTAGGATACGGTGTATTACGAAATAGTTTTGAAATAAGACGGGACGGATTAGATAAGTAGTGTCTCTAGAATAGGTATTCTTTTTCTACCCACTCGGGGAACCATTTGTAATAGTCCAGCGGCTTTGCTTTTCTCAGTCCTTCATACGTTGCTTTCGCCAAGTCGATTGTACCGTGTCTACCCTTGTACAACTTTACGAAGTCTTTCTCTTCCAGTGATGTTAGTAGCTTGTCCAATTGTTCATCATCGATACCCTTTAGTCTTTCTTTAATGTCATCACGGCTCATGTGTAAGCCGGGGTTAACCCTATAATCTTCTACAAGTATCTCAAGTAATGTGTCCTCATTAACTTTGGAAATGCTTGAAGGTTTAGTTGTGGAAATGGGTATTCCCAGTTTCTCATGTATACGTCTAGGTGGTAGTCTCAAATCTTCAGCCATGGCTCTAAGCTCCTGTCTGCGAATAACCATTCTCATAACTTCACTAGTTCCTGCACCTATTTGGTTGACCTTTGTGTCCCGCATAAAACATTCAACGGGATAAAACCTCGTCCAACCGTCTCCGCCCATGAGCTGAATGGCGTCGCTCATTAGCTTTTCGTAGGCTTCAGAGGCAAACAGTTTGGCCATCGCAGCTTCCGATATTGCTGTTTCTTTCAAGTCAAGTCGGTGAGCCGCGTGATACGTAAGCAGTCGCGCAGTATGCAACGCTGAAAACATGTCAGCAAGTTTAAACTGGCTATGCTGAAAATCAATAGTTCGTCTATTAAACTGTACGCGTCGCTGCGAGTAGCTTACAGCATATCGTATTGCCTCACGCATCGGCCCCAACATACCAGCAGAGTAAAGAGTTCTCTCGAAGTTGAAGCCAGCCATCATCACCTTCCAGCCATCCCCCTCAGCTGCTATTCTGTTCTCCGCGGGCACCCTTACCTCGTTAAAGTCTAAGATACCATTAGGGAGACCAACCCAACCACCCAGTTCGTTTATCTTCTCAACCGTGAAACCAGGTGTGCCCTTCTCAACAATGAAAGCGCTGAGATGATTGTATTTGGCTCTGTCTTCCGGACGGTTGCTCGTTTTGGCGTATACGCAGTATATGTCGGCTACAGCGGTGTTGCTTATGAATCGTTTCTTACCGTTGATCACGTATTCATCGCCCTCATGCCTTGCAGTTGTTTCAACACCTGCGGCGTCAGAACCTACGCCTGCCTCCGTGACACATACAGCTCCCAACACTTCGCCTTTGGCGATTTTAGGCAGCCACTTTCCCTTTTGTTCGTTACTACCGAACACTAACAGTTGCTCAACCCCGCCGAACATAGTTACTGAGTATGCCACATTGAGGGCTGAACACACGCGGCTGAGCTCCTCAGCAATAATGCAGTTGCCAGTTACGCCAACACCCATTCCACTGTACTCTTTTGGGATTATGGCGCCAAACCAGCCCTTGTCAGCCACTTTTTTCAGAATGCCAGATGGAAACTCTTTGGTCCACATGATCTCTTCTCCGCGTGGTATGTTTTCGTCAGCGAATTTCTTAGCCTCATCAGCGAGCTTTTTCTGTCTTTCATTCCACCAAGGATATTTCATGATCATTTTTTACACCATGCGATGTATCAGATACACTTGGGAGGCACTTAAAATTTGTGAGTTGATCATTGACCTTTTAGAATAGCCTTTAACAGACTGCGGTATATTTGCATGTCCGAAGCGTTTACGATGGGGATTCGAACCCCTTTCTGTACCTCAAAGACTTTGGTGTATTTTGGAAAGCTTGTGTAGCAGACTTGGCTTATTGGAAACACCTTCCTTTTTATCTCATGTTCAAAGGATTTTTCATACACCTCTACGCAGAGGAGGTAACCATCAACCCAGAAGAGGCGATTGATTCCGTAAGTTGTAGCGCACCAAGCGAGATTTTCGAGTGAACGTTTGTCTACGCCTAGAACGAGGAGCTTTTTTGTTGGAGCAATTTTAACTTCCATGCTCAATTCACACCTTGTAACGTA
This sequence comes from Candidatus Bathyarchaeota archaeon, assembly GCA_030669695.1. Next base: position 545 of record DAOVDC010000064.1, on the reverse strand, counting down.
TATGCAAAACCTGTTTGACTTTCTCGGTGATTTTAGGTCCTAAACCGTGGACATCTTTAGCCCATTGATCTACGTTTATCAGAGCGTTCATGGGGGTTTGGTATGAGCGGAGGAGAGCTATTGTTTTTTCTCGTCCGATTTTTGGGAGGCTGGCTATGAAGAATATTTGAGCTTCAGCTAACGTTTCGTGTTTCTTGAACGGGTGTACAATGGGTATTCTCTTTTCGACTATTTGTTCTTGTTTGGCAGCTGTGTATAGGAAGTCTATGGTTTCTTTGTAGGTGGTCGTTTGTATCATGTAGATTCCTTGTTTTGCGAGGGCGAACATGGCTCCCCACACTGAGGCTGGTTGGATTTTGCTGAATTTGTAGATTATGGGGAGGTATCCTTCTATGAGGATGAACGGTTTCGGATAGACTTCTTTTAATCTGAACAATTGTTCGAATAGGTATCTTCGTGTGAGTGTGTAAACGAAGTCGTGCACTGTCTTTCTTTCGATGGCGCATTGGTCAGATATGATGTAGTCGCCTTTCTGTAGGGTTTCT
>DAOVDC010000016.1 GCA_030669695.1 Candidatus Bathyarchaeota archaeon | reverse complement strand
CTACGGGCTAAGCCGCAGATAGTAGTTCAACCTCTTATTTTGCGTGATATGCGAAATCCACAGGACTCCACATTACAGGTGTAGCAAATCCTCCAATTATTCCACTGTGAAAGCGATATCCGAGTGAAAAGCCAAAAAACAACCAAAATTACTAGAAACAAATCAACAAACACGCTTTGAGCCAGCTCATCGATCCCAACTAGGAGTAGAAGAGCACCTAAAACGAAAAAGCTGTTTAAAACCAGACGGACAACACTTCTTTTGACTTTGAACTGAAACAAACCAAAACTAACTCCTACAAGTCCCGCAAAAACTGCCTGAAGGCTGCTTTCTCCAACACTCCAACCGATGAAAAAATACAGAAAGGCGCCGACAAGAGAAATTAGTCCTCCTAGAAGCAACCCAGTACACGCAGCACAAAACCTTCGGTCGCCTATTCGTAATACGTGAGCAGAAAAGTTTTCACAATCAGGGTGATGCCCCTGCACTATGGAGTGTGTTCCATGAAAAGCAAACAGGTTTACATCAAGGCGCCCATGCTTGTCTTTTTTCCTAAAATCAAACACTGCTGAACACTGCTTCGGGAAGAAAACTGCCAGAATTCCAAAGACGCAGATCAACCAGAACAAAGAACCGACCAACGGTTTGCGCCAAAGAAAGCTCTCCCTCACTATCGGAGGATTCAAAGCGAGCGCTCCTACGAGGAACAATCCGAAAAAAGACACGCTGATCATAAACATCAAAAAAGGATTGCGATATAGCATCTGGGACAACAGAATCACAGCTCAAAACAAACTTCTTAGCTGCTTCAAAATACCTTTTGTGGCCATGTACCAGAAGACCCTCCTCTTTATTTCGTTCGTTGAGAAAAGACCCTTCAATCTCCTACCCCAAGAGCCGAAGAAGCTACGATAGCAATTGTAAAGTTCTTCCTGCACTTCCTCTCTTGACAACGTTTCCGTGGGCATAATGGCGTGAACCATGTCATAATGAGCCCAATTGAAATCCTCGATCCAACCGTTTCGCTTCGCTTCTTCGAAAACTTCGGTTCCAGGAAACGGTGTGAGGATCGCAAAAATCGCAAAAGCGGGATCTATATCGTTCATAAACTCTCTCAAACGTGCTATTGACTCCGCTGTATCCTTGCGTTCTCCGATAATCAACATCGCGTGAGCGAATATGTCGTTCTCATGTAATGATTTCACGGCTGTTTTAGCGTCTTCTGGTCTTATCCCTTTTTTAAAAGTTTCAAGCGTCGACTGACTAGCGCTTTCTACTCCTAGAAGCGTCCAGCGGAGGCCCGATTTTCGCATTTTGGGTAAGAGGTCACGGTGCTTCACGACATCGTCACATCTCACCTGCGTAAACCACATTATATCGTTCGAAAATCCTCGTTTGATGATTTCGTCAGCTAAGTCGCTTGCACGTTTGCCCAATCCGAAGTTGTCATCGGTCAGCCAGATAAATTTGCTCCCATATTTTTCGTAGCAAAACTCAAATTCGTCTGCGATTCGTTTCGGCGATTTGGTTCTCCACCTGCCTTCCCAATGCTTCCATTGGGTGCAAAACGTACAGCGGTGTGGGCAGCCTCTTGATCCCTCGATTAGGGCATACTTGGTTTTAGGACCCGCCATTGCGGTGAAATGGTATTTGTGAACCACATCCTCTACGAAGTGGTATCCGGGATATGGCAGGTTGTCTAAGTTCTCAATCAAGGGGCGCGAAGGATTGTGTTTGATTTTGCCATCGTGCCGAAAAGAGATGCCCTTTATTCGCGCAAAAGATTTTTTCTCAGCAGATGCTTTGACTAATTCCACAAGGGTTAATTCTCCTTCTCCGCGGACAATTACGTCAATCTCAGGGTAAGTTTCTAAGCTTTCCTGGGCCATCATTGTGAAGTGTTGGCCTCCAGCAACTGTCAGGACATTTGGATTCACTTTCTTAGCTGTTTCAGAGGTTCGAACGGCAACGTAGGTATTGCAAGTGGCAAGTGCGCTTGAGGCAACAATATCAGGGGTAGAAGCTTCCACATGTTTTTCCAGTGCCTTCCAATCTAAACCTTTAGCTTGGCAGTCCAATACTTCTATTTCCACGTTTTTGTTTTTGCTTTCGAGATACGCTGCGAGTTGAAGGATTCCATATGGTGGCGGAAGATATTCTCCCATGACAAACCAGTAATCCTTCGGTGGTTCCACGAAAAGAACTTTCATGCACATTGCTCCAAGTGTGCTACTTAATTTAACAGCGAGAAAATAAAAGTTCTTGTTTAGCTAGATCAGAGCTTATCCAAGCTTGATGACTCTGCAACCGGAAACGGTGATTATTTGTTGGCTGGTTCTCATTGTGAAGACTGTTGTGTTTGTTGTCTTGACTCCGCTCAAAGCTAGGTGGAGAGAAGTTTAAACTAGAAGAAGCAATGCACTGTTCGCATTACCGCAACGCTTAAGAACCAGAATGTTCAATGAGCATTGAATCGAAGCGAGTGTAAAAGACATGTCAGATGAAAAACCATCCGAAAGTAAAGAACAAGTAAAGATAGAAAAACTAACCCCCAGCTCAAGAGAAGTAAACACGGTCGTGAAAGTCGTCTCCAAAAGTGAAATTAGAAACGTCACATCGGCAAGAGACTACACTACACGCAGAGTTCAGGATGCTCTTGTTGGAGACGAGACAGGATGCGTATACCTAACGCTTTGGGATGACAACATAGACAAAGTAAACGATGAAGCCACACTGCAGATCACAAACGGCTACGTCAACCTTTTCCGAGGAAACATGCGTTTAAACATAGGAAGATACGGCAGTTTCGAAATCCTAGAAGAATCTCCCATCACAAAAGTCAATACAGAAAACAATCTATCTGATAAACGATACGAGCAAGAGAGACGCGACCGCCCCAGATATGGTGAAAGAAGAGGGGGCGGTGAAAGACGGGGTTACCAGCGGAGAAGATACTAAAAAGATTCTCGTGCCTGTTTGGTCTAAGCGAGTGTAAACATTTATCTTTCTCCTCTCCAAACTATTTCATGCCGGATGAAGAAAAGGCATTAGTTTGATCTTGATGAAATCTCAGAGTTACTCGGACGGCAAATTTTCGATAAAGTCAAGGATTTATTCTTAAAAAGACGATTTTTCATCCAATACAATTTAATATATTCATTTTGCTGCAAGATTTGAGCTTCCAACATCGGAGTTATCAATTCACGGTTTCTTGCTTTGAAGTAGAATTCGCCTAAAAGTCAAGAGGAACAAAAACAGAAATATGTGCGTGTGTTTTCATAGAAAATGGAAGTGCATGGATGGTAATTCAACAGAATGAATCCACCTTAATATCCCTAAACCCCAATCCGTTGGTTACATATCTTGGAAAGTTACCTAAAGACTTCACCAAAGAAGGCATCATCAAGTTTGTAAAAGATAAAAACATAAAAATGGTAAACCTCTGTCACGTCGGTGAAGACGGAAGACTGAAATCGCTCAGCTTTGTAATCAACAACGAAAAACATCTAAACGAAATCTTAGAAATGGGAGAAAGAGTAGACGGCTCGAGTCTTTTCTCATACATCAACTTGGAAGCAAGCGACCTCTATGTAATGCCAAAATACAGAACAGCGTTCATAAACCCCTTCAATGAGACCCCGACCCTAAATCTTCTGTGTGCCTATTTCGACAAAAACGGGAATCAACTTGACATTGCTCCGGAAAACATATTGAGAAAAGCGCAAGAAAAACTGTTTAAGAATACGGGAGTTACACTTGAAGCCTTAGGCGAACTTGAATTCTACATTGCATTTAGGCAAGAAAGAAAAGACCTGTATCCTTGCGCACCCGAGAAGGGTTACCATGAGTCTTCACCTTTTGTTAAATGGGAAAATCTGAGAAACGAAATCTTGAGCACTATTGCTGGGACTGGTGCAAAGGTGAAATACGGTCATGCTGAGGTTGGCAACATACCGGATAACGGTATGGAACAACATGAAATCGAGTTTTCATTAGAACCATTAGAGGATATGGCTGACCATATAATTATTGCCAAATGGATTAAACGAAACATCGGTGCCAAATACGGGGTAAACATCACTTTTGCCCCTAAGTTAAAGGTCGGTCACGCTGGAAGCGGATTACACATACATATTCGCGGCTACAAAAACGGAAAAAGCATAATGACCGATTCGGATGGAAAACTAAGTGACGAAGCAAAGAAGATAATTGGGGGTCTCCTAAAATTCGCTCCAAGCCTCACAGCGTTTGGCAACACGGTGCCAATATCCTACTTGAGACATGGCTCTCATCAAGAAACTCCAACAGGGATATACTGGGGATACGGAAACAGGTCAGCTCTAGTAAGAGTTCCATTAGGCTGGACTGCCGCTAGAAACATGGCAGAAAAAATCAATCCCGGTAAAATAGGTAACCCAGCGAACACGAATGAATATAGACAAACAATTGAATTAAGGACACCAGACGGGTCAGCAAACATTTACTTGCTTTTGGCTGGAATCGCCGTGGCAGTTGAGTACGGCCTAACAAATAAAGAGTCTATCAAACTCGCAAAAGACCTCTATGTGGATGCGCTTGGAGAAAAGAAAAGAAAAAATTCGAACAGGTTAAGAATGCTGCCACAGTCTTGTTACGAATCTGCAAAATATTTAGAGAAAGATAGAAAATACTACGAAAAAGGAAACGCGTTCCCTGAACAAACGATAAACGGAATTCTAAAGAAACTATATGGATACAAGGACAAGAGATTAAAAGAAACGTTAATGAACGACGTCGATAAAACAAATGAGTTAATTGAACAATACCTACACTTCGGCTAATTTAGCCTCAAAAACTTTCGTTTCTATGATAGGTGGTTAAGCGTGATTTTTCCTCGTGTTTATATAGGTTTTTCCTGAAATATACAATCATGTCTAAGCAAAACGTCATTATCTTAATGGGGTCCAAAAAAGATCTTAGCTTTGCGGCTCCTATGGGCCGTGTACTGGAACATTTTGGTGTTCACTACGAGTACAGAATAGCTTCAGCACACAAAACGCCAAAAGACTTACTGAACATTTTAGAAAACTATGAGCAAACTGGAGATAGAATAGTTTACATCACGGTTGCCGGCTTGTCTAATGCACTTTCCGGACTAGTTGACGCTAACACAAAGTTTCCCGTTGTAGCTTGTCCTCCATACTCGGAGAAATTCGGAGGCACTGACGTTTACTCCTCTCTAAGGATGCCGAGCGGAGTCGCGCCTCTTGTTATCCTTGACCCGGAGAGCGCCGCCTTAGCAGCTGCGAAAATATTTGCATTGGAAAATCCTTCACTGCTCAAAAAAATCCGTGAATTCCAATTGAAGAAAAAGAAAGAAGTCAATGTTGCTGATAGTAAGGTGCGGGGAAAGAGGATTTCCGGATTGGAAGGTGTATGAAGCGTTGAATTATTCGGGAAAGCGTTTCTTGCGAAGTGGCAAGGTTAAAGATATCTATGATGCCGGTGAAGGACAGCTTCTATTCGTTTACACGGATAGATTATCTTCTCATGATGTAATGCTAGCTGATAAAGTTCCACATAAAGGCGAGGTTCTTTGTCGTCTGTCTGCCTACTGCTTTACAAACTGCAGCGTCTCTGGCATAGAAACGCATTTGATAGATATTCCCGCCCCGGACAAAATGCTTGTCAAAAAACTCTTTCTTATACCCATTGAAGTGATAGGGCGAAACTACTTATATGGTTCATACTGGAAGAGACTTCAACGTAGTGAAGTTAAGCTTCCAGAAGGAACAGACCCCGTATTAGCCGCAAAACTCAGCGAGCCCGTGATCGAGTTTACAACAAAGCTAGAGGCAAAAGACAGGCCAATCACGGAGAAGGACATTATTTCTTACGGATGGCTGAAACCAGAGGAGATTGAACAAGTCAAAGAAATTACGTTGAAACTAAACGAGTTGATGTTAAAAGACTCAAAAAAAGCTGGAATCATCCTCGCAGACTTCAAAGTGGAATTCGGAAAAGATGAAACTGAAAAAATAATTTTAATAGACGAGGCTGAGACGCCTGACAGTTGCAGGTTCTGGGATGCAAGCAAATATCAACCCGGAAAAACGCAGGAGAGCTTCGACAAACAAATAGTAAGAGACTACCTTGAAAGAGTAAAGGGTTGGGATAAAAAACAGCCCAAAGCGGGAACCAAACTAACGAAACCTATTTTGCCCGAGGAAATTATACAGAAGACGAGTCAACGGTATATTGAAGCGTATGAGAGATTAACCGGTAGGAAGTTTTAACGATTTCTCGTGTTATGTTCCTTGACGCTTTTTCTTTAACGCCTTTATTTAAATTTTCGTTTACAAAAACTTTAAATTTTTAATTATTTAATGCCATACCCCATAAAGATGCTGAAAATATAGGGTGAGATAAGATGGTTATAGAAAGAGAAGAAATGCAAGAAGTCGTTCGGTCCTATCGAGAACCAGTCGGACTCAATCTAGGCTCTCACTCCGCACTTGACGCTTGGCTGGGACAACGAGACTACAACCTGAAGACGATAATTTATACGACCCCTCAAAGAGCAAGAATTTACCTTCAAAACCCAATGGTTGGAAAACCCGGCGAGGTTATAGAAGATTTACCCACAGTTGCTCGCAGAGACCTAATAGTAGTCAACGACCCAGCTGACATAAAAAAGAAAGCCGCGTGGAAGAGTGTAATCTTAATCCTAGACAATTATTCAGACATTGTCAAATACGTCGATGATCTGGTTGAGCTCGAATGTATCCAGATTCCGAACAGAGCATTCTCCGTCTACGTTGGCGGCGACGAACACTGCAGCGTTATTGAAAACAAATTCGCGGTGCCAATTGTAGGTTCAAGGAAACTGTTGAAAATCGAAAACAGAGGAGAAGTTGAGAGAGATTATTACTGGTTCGCTGAACAAGCAGGTATTCCATATCCAAAATCCCACAAATACGAGGTCTACGAAAATGGCATAAACTTCAAAGAATATATTGACGAGCCCCTCTTGTTGAAAGCAGAGCATGCACAGAGGAAATTTGAAAGAGAATTCATTTTCGCCGCGGATTCAAACCACCTCGAAGAGAAGGTTAAAAAAGAAATCAAAGCCGGAAACCTTAACAGAGAAAGTTTAGAACGAGCTAGGATTGAACAGATAGTTCTCGGTCCACATGCAAACTTTAACTTCTTCTTCTCTCCATTGGACGCAAAAAAAGATTGGGGAGATATCGATGATTGGTACGCTAAGCTGTACAACGTAAGCTTGGAAGCCGCAAGAATTTGCTTGGCAAATCAGTTTCTATCCATAGATGAGCGGAGGGAAACCATATTTGATGGGTTAAAGAGGCTTCCAGTTGATGTGCAACAGAAAATTAAGAAAGTTCCTTCATTTGAGGTCACTGCACATTTGTCTATGAGTCTAAGAGAATCTTTACTCAAGGAAGTCCACAAATTCGCCGATGCGTTTTTGTTAGCGACGAGAAAATACGAGTCTCCCGGAATAATTGGTGCATGGTGCCTGCAGACGCTTATTACATGGAGTAAGATCGGCCCCGGAACTGCAGTAGAGTATGGTTTGTACGATGTGCCTGAAGGAAAAGCGGCTTACATGCATATTCCAGTTACGCAAGACGTTGCATTGAGACACGGTGGTGGAACAAACACTCACATGGGAGTCGGTTCGCAGTACGCCAACGCGAAGTATCAGAAAAGAATGAGCATGGGTGACAGAATAGCCTTAGAGATAAGAAGAGCGTGGGAAAGCAAACAACTTCAAGAAATAGTGACGTAATCAAATTTCGCCATGTTGTTGATTTCTTAGGTGAACTTGGTGCCAGAGGAATTTACATACGCAGAGGCTGGTGTAGATAGGGAACTAAGAGCAAGATCCAAAGCGGCATTAAACACTCTAAAACAAACCTACAGATTCAGCAAATACGGAAACGTCGTTCAGCTTCCTTACGGTAACATCTTTCCCATCGACAATCGATACCTCGATTTTGTCATAGAGGGAATCGGAACCAAAGTTCTTCTGGCACAACTAGCAAACAAGTATGACACCATAGGCATCGACGGAGTTGCAATGGCCGTAAACGATGTCATCCGATCTGGCGCGAAACCGTTAGCCGTTGTAGACAACATTCACGCTCAAGTATCTGATCCTCATTTGATAGGCGAATGGATGAAAAGCATAGCGAAGGGTGCACGCGAAGCTGAGTGCATAGTGCCAAGCGGAGAAATAGGAGATGTAGCTGAGATTATTCGAGGAGTTACAGAGGGAAAGGGCTTCGACATGATCTTCGCCTGTGTAGGTGAACTGTTTAAGGATGACATAGTCTTTGGAAACAACATTAAGCCCGGGGATGTTGTGATCGGCTTAAGAAGTTCAGGTATCCACAGCAACGGAATATCTTTGGCGAGAAAGGTTCTTTTTAAGCAGTGGGGTGGCAAATATGAGCCACATGATATTCCAGATGGACTGGAAAGAGAACTCATCAACGAAGTTTTGGAACCAACAAAGATTTACGTTAAACCTGTCTTGAATGCTGCTAAGGAGCATAAACTGAAAGGTTTGGTTCACATCACTGGTGACGCCTATTTAAAGTTCGATAGGCTGATGCGTTTTTCCAAAGGAATAGGATTTGAGTTCGACAACTTTAAGCCTCAACCAATTTTCAGACTTGTTCAAGAAACTGCTCCAAAAGTGAGAGGCGCTATTACGGACGACGAGATGCTGAGGACTTTCAACATGGGATGGGGCTTTGCCGTAGTCGCGGACAAAACTGACAAAGATGTTCTCATTGACGGTTTCGAAAGAGATCAGGTTGAAGCTGAACAGATTGGGAAAGTGACTGATTCTAGAGGAATTGTTGCGTTATATCAAGGGAAAAAGATAGAGTTGGAAATAGTCATTTAAACTTTTATTTAAATTTTCATCTAAATAAAGTTTAAATTTTTAATTGTTTAATACTACATTATGATATACCAAGCTAAAATCGAGGTCTCTCTCAAGCCAGGACATTCCGACCCTGAAGGAGAAACAACAGCAGAATCTCTAAAAGAATTAGGATATCCTGTCGAAGCGACGAAGGTAAGCAAAGTTTATGAAATCACCCTTTCTGCGCGTTCCGTGAAAGAAGCTAACAGACTTGTAGACGAAATGTGCAGAAGACTCTTAGCGAACCCAACAAAGGACAACTACAGCTTCACCATAGAGGAAACGCAATGAGCATCGGTCTTTGCATGAAACGGAATGTGCCTTTCGAACTCACCGACATAAACCTACTGGATGCAAATGACAAACAACTACTCCAAATCAGCAAAGAACTCGGAATTGGTCTAAATCTCATAGAAATGAAGAGTATTCAAAAATACTTTTCAAGGAAGGAAAGAAATCCAACGGATGTGGAACTTCAAACAATTGGTCAGACATGGTCGGAGCACTGCTTTCACAAAACCTTCAAAGGAGACATAGTCTCGCCTGATGGAAAACTAATCATAAGTAGCATGTTTAAAGAATACATAGCCAAAGTGACAAAGGAACTTGACTTGCCTTGGTGTCTTTCCGTTTTTGAAGACAACGCGGGTATAGTCGACTTCGAAGATGACTGTGCAATTGCTGTGAAAGTTGAGACACATAATCATCCTTCAGCTATAGAACCCTTTGGAGGTGCTGCAACAGGCACTGGTGGCGTTATCAGAGATATCCTTGGAGTGTGGGCTGACCCCATAGCTTGCACAGATGTTCTTTGTTTCGGCCCCTTAGACTATAATCATGACAAACTTCCCGTCGGCACAAAACATCCGAAATACGTTTTCAGAGGAGTAGTTGCTGGCATAGGTCACTACGGAAATAACATGGGCATACCAACTGTCAACGGCGCCATATACTTCGACAAAAGCTATGTCGGCAACGTTGTGGTCTACTGCGGCTGTGTTGGAATTCTGCCGATGAGCAAGTTTGTCAGAGACACAAAACCTGGAGACCTCGCCGTTCTGGCTGGTGGAAGAACTGGCAGAGACGGAATCCATGGAGTGACCTTCGCTTCAGCAGAGTTGACAAAGGAATCTGAGGAAGTGTCAAGGTCCGCAGTTCAGATTGCAAATCCAATCGAAGAAGAGAAGATCAAGCGTGCCATCATGGATATAAGAAACCAAGAGCTGGGTTCAGCTATAACTGATCTGGGTGGAGGGGGTCTCTCCTGCGCTGTAGGTGAGATGGCGCACAGATCTAACTGTGGAGTCTATGTTGAACTGGAAAAGGTTCTCCTAAAATATCCTGGCATGGCTCCTTGGGAGATTCACATTTCTGAATCACAAGAAAGAATGCTTCTGTCTGTTAGAGAGGAAAATCTTGAAAAAGTTTTGGCCATCTTCAAGAGCGAAGATGTTGAAGCCACTACTATTGGTAGATTTACTGACGACCACACGGTTAAAGTCCATTATCGAGGACACACTGTTGCTGATTTAGACCTGTATTTCCTGTTTGCCCCTCCAAAGACTAAAAGAACCGCAAAATGGAAACCGCCAAACTACGTAGAGCCAGCTATTGCTGAACCAGCAGACTTGACACAAGAACTTCTAAGAATACTGTCTTCACCAAACATTGCAAGCAAAGAGTCCGTGATAAGAACATATGACCATGAGGTTAAAGGAAACACCGTTCTGAAACCATTGCAGGGAAAGTATGGTGGGCCGAACGATGCAGCGGTTATTAAACCCTTAACTGATTCTTGGAGAGGCGTCGTTATTTCTTGTGGGATGAACCCAAACTACGGGAAGATCGACCCTTACTGGATGGCTGCTTCAGCCATA
>DAOVDC010000011.1 GCA_030669695.1 Candidatus Bathyarchaeota archaeon | reverse complement strand
GATAGTGGCGGAAACCTCTCCGCAGAAACCGGAATCACCGATTCGAACGGCAACATCACAGTCGTTTTCACAGCTCCACAAGTCTTCACACAACTCAACGCAACGATCACTGCAACAGCTACAAAGACTGGTTATGCCGATGGTGAAGATCAAGTAGAAATAACCGTAAACCCTGGAACACTCAATGTTCAAATTACTGCTAATCCCGTCACAGTTGATTCAAGAACTTCATCAACCATAACTGTTGGCGTAACATATAATGCAAACCCTGTTGCAGACGCAGAGGTTACAATATTGTCAGATGGTGGTGGAGACTTCTCTGTAACCAGCCAAGTCACCGATTCAAACGGCAACGCCGCATTTACTTTCACAGCGCCGCAAACAACTACACAACTTAATATCAACATCAAAGCAACCGCAACAAAGAATGGATACATCAACGGAGAAAGCCAAAGAGAAATGATCGTAACCCCTGAAGCCGCTCCAGGAGATGGTAGTATAGGCGGTTTGCCCCTAACAACCATACTCCTAATTGTAATTCCAATAATAGCGGTCGCTATAGTAGCTGTAATGATTAAACTAAAAATCATCTACCTGGCTCCAGAATGAGAACGAAAGTTACGTATCTCCAAGAGGATTTCTTTTAGCTCTACCACTCTTCTTTGCCTCTTCTTCATAAAAAGGTTAAACCTGTTTACATAACTAGTTTCAAATAACAAATCATTTGAACTATCTGAGAATGTTTCATTTCATGCATACTTTGTGAAAGTGAAGTCAATCTCTTCTATACCTAGCCCCATCACACGCACACACAAAGCCAAGCCTACTACAATTTTTTAAACTAAGACAACACTAGTAGCCCCATTGGAGGCCAGTGTTTTGCCCCGCAGACGATCAGGACTAAAAGTACTCAAAGCAGTCTCATCATCAACGAGACTAAAAGTACTAAACCTTCTCTTAAACAGAGGCCCACTCTCCTACACCGAAATCATGAAAATCCTACGCCTTAACCCCACAAGAGACGCAGGACGATTCGCATACCACCTCAAATACCTTTTAAAAGCAGACCTCATCGAACCCGACGCAGAAGCAAAAAAATACCGCCTAACCGACCTCGGACGCACAATCATTGACATGACCGAACACATCGAGAAACACTTCTTCAAAAGAAAGAAGATGCTCGTCCGCTCCTCACGTTTGGCGATGGAAGAATTCGATAGAAACAAAATCATTGACTCTCTCGCCCGCGAAGCAAACGTTCCTATAGACTTGGCACAAAAGATTGCACGAGAAACCGAAGGGCGCCTATCAGAATTCAAGACAAAATACCTCACAGCCCCGCTTATCCGAGAGTTCGTCAACGCGGTCCTAGTGGAAAAAGACCTTGAAGAATATCGACACAAACTCACGCGTTTAGGGCTTCCAGTCTACGATGTCACCCAACTAATACAGTCAAAAGGCACCACATCTCTGGGCGTTGAAGCTGTTCACAAGGCAGCAGGCGACGCAGTACTTGAAGAGTACACTCTGCTCAACGTGCTTCCCAGAGATATCGCCGACGCCCACCTCTCCGGAAGACTCCACCTCAACAACCTCGGCTACTGGATTCTAAAACCAAACGAGTTCATACATGACCTACGTTTCTTCCTTCAACACGGACTAAATCTTGGAAGAACGAGGCCCATGGGACTATCATCCCTTCCTCCAAAAAGCCTCGAATCCGCGCTTTCAACAGCATCCAACGTCCTCAAAACCGCCTCAACAGAAACTTCAGGAGAACAAGCATTCGATTACTTCAACGTTTTCCTGGCACCATTCGCCCAAAGTCTTTCAGAAGAAAGAATTCGGAAATCCCTACGCACCTTCGTCTTCAACCTTAATCAATCCTTGTCAAACGAAGGTTTTCCTATAGAAGCATCGCTAGGTTTAGAACTTGTTGTTCCCAGCTTCTTGGAAAAAAAGAAAACCATCGGACCCAGCGGGAAGAAGGCTGACCGCTACGGGGATTTCGTTGAAGAAAGTCGCCTCATTGCCTCTCTTCTTCTCGAGGTGATGTTTGAAGACAACAAGCACAAACCAGTCTTTAACCCAAGTTTAATCGTAAAAATACGACCAGAAGTGCTGAGAAACAAAGAATGCGAGAGTGTTCTCTTTCAATCCCATCAACTTGCAGCCAAGAGAGGTATTCCATACTTCGCAAACTTATGCTCCAAGAAACAAAAGCATACCTCTTACACCGCGACGGGATGTAGATTTGCCGCCGATTGGAAAGAAGACTGGGAACTCGACACGCTGCAAACGGGAAGCATCGACAGCGTTATACTAAATTTGCCAAGAGCTTCATACGATGCCGAAGGAAGTCAACCCGTGTTCTTTAAGCTTTTAGATGAACGACTAGAGATGGCGTGGCGTGCGTTAGAAATAAAGTATCGAACACTCAGGCAACGCGCAAGAGAAGGACTGCTTCCATTCCTTACACAGAAAGCCAATGGCAACCACTATTTCAGGCTTGAAAACGCTACTCGCCTCGTCAGTTTTGTCGGACTAAACGAAACAGTAGAGTCATTTCTCGGGAAAGCTATAAACGAGGATAATGAAGCCATAGATTTTGCCAAAGAAACAGTAGAACACCTTTCTAAAACTGTTCAAAGTTACGCGAAGAAGCCTGAAACTCGTGTAGCCCTCTCTATGGTGCCCAGCACTAACACGGCGAAGAGGCTGGCGGAACTGGACGTGGAACATTGCGGCTGGGCAAAGGTTCACGTTCAGGGCGCCAGAGAACAACCTTTTTACACAGACATGGTTGCCGTGCCTTTAACAAACAAAGTTTCTTGGAGGGGTCGATTACACATTGAAGAAGAGTTCCACGAACTAACTCCAGGAAGCCACCTCGCAATCATACAACTCGCTGATTCCAAACAAGACCCAGATGAACTCTTGTCAACCACAAAAGAAATTGTGAAGAAATACAAAGTTGGACTTTACGCTTACAACAGAAACCTCGCTTATTGCGCTAACTGCCAAAAAACCTTTTATGGGATACCGCCGAAATGTCCGTCATGCGGATCAGTTAATATGCTTATTTGCTTCAGCCGTGTCTCAGCAAAGCATTTACCAGCACCTTTTTCGAATCAAGCCCAGATTTCAGCTCTAAACAACCGAGTAGCGTATGTGTTAATTTCAACCTAAGTTTCGTACAAAATTTTATACAACTTCTCTAAAAATTTAAAATAGAATTATCTTCCATTTATGTCATCCTTGCGTTACGAGGGGTTCTCATGGGTTCTTTAAAATATTCCGTTGGCTCTCTCGAGCGTGTGCCACGAGCCGATAGAATCGTGGTTTACACATCTAGTGGGTGCCCCAGATGTGCTATGCTTAAAGAATGGTAATAAACATGAGTTGAGAAAAACTGGGAACGTGACCTGAAATGACATTATTTGTTAGGAAAAGAGATGGGAGATTAGCAGAATTTGACCAGGATAGAATAACTAACGCTGTTAAAAAGGCATTTCAAGCGGTCGATAGAAGAAATGTAAATCAATCTAAAGAAATGAGTAATCAAGTCGTTGCGGTCATAGAAAAGAAATTTGGCAAAGAAGGTGTTCCAACAGTAGAAGAGATACAGGATACTGTAGAAGAGACTTTGATTAAAAACAAATTTGTAGAAGTTTCTAAGGCTTACATTCTATACAGACAACAGCATGCAGTGATGAGAGAACTAGCATTTCTTTTAAACTCTGATGATATGGTAGATAGTTATCTAAACGGTACAGATTGGCGAATCCGTGAAAACGCTAATATGAATTTTTCTCTTCAAGGATTGAATAATCATCTTTCTTCACGACTTGTATCTCACTATTGGTTAACCAGAATGTATTCACCCATCATTAGGGAAAAACATCTGTCTGGAGCTTTTCACATACACGATCTTGCTGTCTTGGGACCATATTGCGTAGGATGGGATCTAAGAGACCTACTAGTTTCTGGCTTTTGTGGTGTGTCCCAAAAGATTGAGAGCAAACCTGCGAAGCATTTTAGGACAATATTGGGGCAAATTGTCAACTTCTTCTTTACATTACAAGGTGAAGCAGCTGGTGCTCAAGCGTTCAGCAATTTTGATACTTATCTGGCTCCGTTTATCTATTATGACAAGTTGAACTATAAGGAAGTTGTACAAGCACTACAAGAATTTTTATTTAATATGAATGTACCGACCCGTGTAGGTTTTCAAACACCTTTTACAAATATCACAATGGATTTGTCAGTGCCAAAATTTATGGAAAATGACGGTGTTATTGTCGATGGGCATATGTTAGATAAGCCTTATGGTGATTTTGTTACAGAAATGGACATGTTAAATAGAGCTTATATTGAAGTAATGTTTCATGGTGACAAGAAAGGCGGAGTTTTCACTTTTCCAATAGTCACGTATAACGTAACTGAAAACTTCAATTGGGAATTTCAAGAACTGTTTGAATTAGTAGCAAAATATGGTACTCCATACTTTTCTAATTTTATAAACAGTGATATGAAGCCTGAAGATGTAAGAAGCATGTGTTGTCGATTAAGAATAGATAACAGAGAATTGCGAAAGAGAGGCGGAGGATTCTTCGGTGCCAACCCTCTGACAGGCTCAATTGGAGTTGTCACGATAAACCTTCCTAGAATAGGGCACCTTAAAAAAGATGAAGACGAATTTTTTGAAGAGTTGAGTGCTTTAATGAATATTGCTAAGGAAAGTTTAGAAATCAAAAGAGAACTTGTTGAGAATTTTACAGAACATGGACTGTACCCCTATTCAAAGTTTTATTTGCGTTCTATAAAACAAAGGTTTGGTAACTATTGGAAAAACCACTTTTCCACAATCGGACTAATTGGAATAAATGAAGCACTTTTGAACCTCTTTGGTTATAACATTGTTTCAGAAGAAGGATTAAAGTTTGCAACTAAAATTTTAGAGTTTATGAAAAATGAACTTTCCGAATATCAAGAGGAAACTGGAAATATCTACAATCTCGAAGCAACTCCAGCAGAGGGTGCATCTTATAGACTTGCGAGGATAGATAAGAGAAAGTATCCAGACATAATTGTTGCTAATGAAGATTATATAAAAAATGACGGAATTGAACCTTTCTATACAAATTCATCGCAATTACCAGTCGACAATACACTTAACCTTTTTGAAGCGTTAAAGCACCAAAATAAACTTCAAACCCGTTACACAGGAGGAACCGTTTTCCATATTTATCTTGGAGAATCTAATTCATCTTGGGAAAGCATTTCCGTTTTAACAAGGAGAGTCGCTGAAAAAAGTCAACTGCCTTATTATACAATTACTCCTACATTCAGCGTTTGTCCAATTCACGGTTATATCTCTGGTGAACATTTTACTTGTCCTCGTTGCGGTGAAAAATGTGAAGTATATTCAAGGGTTGTCGGATACTTAAGACCAGTTAGCCAATGGAATGATGGAAAACAAAGCGAGTACAAGATTAGGAAAACGTTTGATACCAAAGAACTATTGGTCAAAGGGTAATAGCCATAAAAACCGATACAAAATCGCTCTGTAAATTTCTCTAATAGTTTCTTTGGAAGACGTTTAGAAACGATTTGCTAAATCATTCCGTTGCGCCTAGAATGAGCGCCAAGAGCGCCATTCTTACAACGATACCATTCCAAACCTGTTGGAAATATCGTGCGTGGGGTGTTGCGTCCACTTCGTCTGCTATTTCATCAACTCTTGGAAGTGGATGCATAATAACCATATCTTTCTTTACGTTTTCTAGCACGTCGCAATCGATTTTGTAGGCGCTTTTTACTTTCGCGTATTCAGCCATGTCTGCGAATCGTTCTTTCTGGATTCGTGTCATGTAGAGTACGTCTATTTCGGGTAAGGCTTCTTCCATGCCTGTTCTTTCCGCCACTTCTATTTTTTTCTTGATGGCGTCTAATACTTCTCTTCGCATTCGAAGAAGCTCAGGCGATATCAGATGTAACTTGACATCGTAGAGTGAAAGTGCGTATGCAAGGGAGTGGACGGTGCGTCCGTAGCGTAGGTCGCCTATTAATGCGATGTTAAGCCTGTCGATTTGATTCTTTTCTTTTAGGATCGTGTACAAATCTAGTAAGGCTTGCGTTGGGTGTTCTTCTGCGCCTGAGCCTGCGTTGATTATTGGGATTTGGGCGAATTCGGCTGCGAGTCGGGCTGCTCCTTCTAGTGGGTGTCGCAGTGCGATGACGTCGGCGTAGTTTTCGACAACGCGGATGGTGTCTGCGAGGTTTTCTCCTTTCGTGACTGAGGCTATTTCTGGTTTGGCGAATCCTATTGCGGTGCCTCCGAGTTTGTGCATTGCTGCTTCGAAGCTTAGTCGGGTTCGTGTGCTTGGTTCGAAGAAGAGTGTTGCTAGCATCTTTCCGTGTAGCATGTTTGAGCCGCTTTTTGCGAGGGGTTCTATTGCTTCTGCGGTTTTTAGTATGTAGTCGATTTCTTTTCGGTTGAAGTCTTTGATGGAGATTATGTCTCGACCCTTGAATTTCAAGTTTTGACACCAGACATGTTTTTAGGAAGTGATAAATAACTCTTTTACTCGGTTACGCTTAATATGGTTTCAGTGTGGTGGTTGATATGGCTAGAAAGACTTTGTGGGTGTCGAAGATTAAGGATGGTACGGTGATTGATCATATTACGAGTGGTCATGCGTTGGATGTTATTAGAATTTTGGGGATTACTGGTCGTTCGAAGGGTGTTGTTACGGTGGCGATGAATGTTCCGAGTAAGAATCTTGGTGTGAAGGATATAGTTAAGGTTGAGGGCAGGGAGTTGAATTCTAAAGAGGTTGATAAGATCGCGTTGTTGGCTCCGCATGCTTCGATTAATATTATTCGGGATTATAAGGTTGTGGAGAAGCAGCTTGTTAAGTTGCCTTCTGTTATTCGTGGGATTGTGCGGTGTGCGAATCCTTCTTGTATTTCCAATAGTGATGAGCCTGTAGAAGCGAAGTTTTATGTGGATTGTGGAGAGCCTTTGCGTTTGAGATGTCATTATTGCGGTTGTGTTATGGAGAAGGTAGATATTCTTAAACAGTTTTAGGATTGTATGTGTGCGCATGTGTTTGTTACGTTGTCTGGGTATGTCTCTCTCTTATAGACCCCCCTACCCTAGGGGGCCATGGCTTATGTCCGAGTTGTTTTTTGGGTTTGCCTTGGATGCTGTTGGAAATTGTGTTTTCGAGCGGCGTAACACATGATTAAGGTTCGTTTGGATGTTGATAGATTGCGTCAAGGTGTATGTCGGAAAGAAATGTTGTTAGTTTTTGTGTAGAGTCGGGGCGGTCTTGTAAGGGCTCGTGAGTTCAAAACCCACCCGCCGCCCCATTTTTGCACAAGATTTGCGCGCGCGACATGTCTGTTCAAACAAATAGACAAATCACAAGAAAAATCCTTACTAAACAGAAATTAGATAAATATGGTTGCGCCCCCCGTATTACCATTAGAGCGGCGAAGAAATCTTGGTTAGAAAAAACTTCAGAACTTGTCCAGGCATAAGGAAATTTGTCAGACCTGCCCCTGAATATTTTGAATGCCCTAACTGCGGTGGAACGGTGGAGATTTGGAGTGACGAAGACGTAGGGATATGCGACACATGCAACAAAGAATTGGGTAGACCTGAAAAGGAGCAGTCGTGCCTAGAATGGTGCGAGTACGCGGATAAATGCAGAGAAATAATTAATCGTATGAAGCGTTAACAAGAGGCTTCTGAGACGTTTGTGCGTGCGCATAGAGTTTAGAAGCTTATAACTTTTTTAACTAATTTAGAAATAGAAACTCAGAAACAATCTATCTAGTGACGAGGAGTTTTGTGTTCAAGATGTTTCTTTAGATATCGTTGAGTCTTTTCGTTA
Source organism: Candidatus Bathyarchaeota archaeon (assembly GCA_030669695.1). The sequence continues at coordinate 3,574 of DAOVDC010000011.1, read as the reverse complement.
AGACCATAGTAACATATGATTCCATCTAGTGTCTCATGTTTCTTCAAATATTTCTTGTACACTAAATCTCTCAGAACTCCTTTACTTCTTTTGTCGAATTCCTCTTCCCTTATCATCGTAGCATTATCACAGCAAAGCAATTTAGTCACGAAATCGTGGGGAAGAAGAAAATACACTCGTTTGGCATCATATAGATATGTCTTGTCGTGTTCTTTGTATAACGGAATCAAGTCGCCAGCGCGTTCTTTAGCATCTTTTGAACCATTTGCATGAATTGTGCCAAAAGGTCTCGGGGTTTCCCCTCTTTTTTCTAATTCTCCACTTTTAAGCACGATGTCCAATTGTCTATCTAACTGTTCAGAGTTAAGCATGAAAGTTTGTTCAACCAGTACACCAAGTCTATTGCAGATGTGATTGATAATTCGTTCTGTGGTCTTCAGGGTTATGTTAAGATTCTTTTTGAGGTTGGTTGGTTCTGTAACTATCTTCGATAATTTGAAGTTTCTACGATTTGCTGTTAAACCGCTACTCATCTCGTCATCGACCTTTAAATCCTCATGAACTTCAAAGCCTATCGGCTGTTCAAACGATATTTCTGTGTTTATCTTGTAGCCGAAACTTTCAACAGCAACCATTACAGGACTGGCTGATAAAAACTCCAAATCCATACTAGGAAAAAGTTCAATTGAAACATTTGGGTTGTCTTTGAGAAATTCTACGAGTCTCTTGTAGTCTGTCTTTTTCAGTTTATTCTTTATTTTGAAACGCAATGAAAGTTACACTTCTGTTTTATAATTTTGCCAATGATTTTTCGTAGTCGGCAACAACGTATTTTTTGCCTTTTTGAATTATTTTATGCTCTTCTTTTTCCAGAAGTTTCTTTTGGGCTTCAACTCCGCCAGGATATTTTGGGTTTATCACTCCTCCAGTTTTTAAGGTGCGCCAGTAGGGAGTAATATCTTTTTCACCTCTTTGTCTTTCTTCTTCAGCGGCGTTGGCTGCAACCCAAGCGAAAATGCCTGTGGTTAGAGGGCAACCAATAGTTGCTCCATGTTTTTTGGCAAGAGCGGCACGAATTTCACCGATGGTAATGACTTTTCCTTCAGGCACCTTTCTCATCATTTCATTGACTTCCATTGGCGCTGGGATAACTACGGTGCCTGTGCCCCATCTTTTGCTCATTTTGTCGGTAATTTTTTCTACTTTTGGCAGACCCTTGTTGTCTTTCAGTTTTTCAGACCAGCTCTTCCTTTTGGGCATAATGTTTCCCTGTGAAATTAGTTTTTAATTTTCTTAATAAATCTTCAGCACGCTCTGGTTTCTGACTCTAACTTTCTGAGCTGAGAAGAATTTAGAACTCGCGTGTGCATGCCACGTAGATAAAGGAATTTCCACTCATTCTTGGTCGTCCTTGATGCCCACGCATTCTGTAAAAAGATTAACATTCCAGATAGATTGCGAGCACGCATTAGTAGGTTAAATCTTAAGGTATCCGTTCCTTCTTAGCCATTCGGCTTGGTTTCTTTTGTATCGCCATATGATGTCGCCTCGCTTGTCGGATTGGAAGTCCCAAGGTGAGACCAGAACGATGTCTCTGACCCTTATCCACGCTCTTCTCTTCATCTTTCCACGTATTCTGCAGAGACGTTCATGGCCGTCTTGACATTTCACCATAATCCTTTCATGCCCTAGCATTTTCTCTGCTATGCCTAGAACATCGTTGGCTACAGGCAACATCATCTTCTTGAGTTCTTCCTCGCTTTTGACCTTCCTTTTTCCCAAGATGAGACCTCTAGATTGCTTGGCTTACATGGGGGGAGCTCCACTTAAATGTGTTCGGGAAAAACTTCAACTTAGAATCTAGAAACTATAATCTGGTCCTTTGGGAATTTTAGCATTTTTCAAGTATTTCTTTTAGTTTTGGTTTTTCTGGGTGGTAGAGTGGGTGAGCGAGGCAGAAGTCTTCGCCTTCTAGGAGTTTTGACTTGTCCCACGTAGGCGGGTTTGCGTTTTTGGTTGTCGGTAACCACATAAGGTGTATTCTGAAGCGTTCTCCCTTGTGTTTTGTTTTATGCATCACTTTCACTGAGTCGAGTGATTTGAAGCCAAGTTTTTCCATCTGCCATTTTTTGAACCATGGGCTCCAATGGTTTTCTAAACCTATTGTGGCGAAGCCAACCGCCTTCTTTTCGCTTTTCTTTAAATCGGTTAATAGTTGCTTTCCAAGGTTGCGTCCTTTCGCTTTTCTCAACACCCAAATACAGTTCATCACAATGATGCCATTGCCAGTGATAGGGTAACCGCACGCTTCTGCTGGTGCATATTCGATTTGACCAACAACTTGCACTTGGAAAATCAAAAGTTTTTTGTGAAAACCCTTAGAGATAGCAGCCTCTAAGTATTCACGTCTCTTCCTGTATTTTCGGAAAGGCATTGGTGCAAGACACTTGTAGAGGTACCTCTCATACTCGCGGTTTTCAGTTATGTCTATGATTTTGGAACCCGAATTCATTTCATGCATAACGCATTCAACGCATAAGAAGAGTTGTTATTTTTTTATCCCTTTGTCTGGAGCAGAAGAATAGCTCTTGCAAGATCGCCCTCGGTCTCTTCAAGCACTCTCTTTGCCTCCTCCATGCTTTTGCCCGTTTGATCCGCAACAAGTCTAACATCCTCCTCTGGGACAACCACTTTCTTCTTTACCTTCTCGACCTCAATCTCTTTTTCAGTAATTTTTCCTCCAGTAACCTGAAAGATTTTCTGCCCATGCATTTCAAGCAGAGCAACTTCTGGATTTTCCACTACTATTTCCTTTGTACTTGTTCGTAGGATAACCTCCTGAACGTCTGGCATCTCCCCCATACTTAGTCCCATACGCTGCATCATCCGCTTCGCCTCTCTCGGACTCACTCTCTTCCTACGCAACGCAAATCCTCCAACTTAGCATTATTCGAACATAACCTTCATTAACTTTCTTCCTTCACACCCCTTCGCACACGCACGGCCACGCCTCGCTTAAACGCTTTCATCTCCTCTCCAGTGAGCAAAGCTCTCCCAACCGCTAACACTTCATCCTTACCATTTATAACAATAACTTCCTCTTGAGGACGAATCTCATCATCAGCGTCAACCACATGTTTGGCAAAGACACTCCTGCCTTTAGCAACGAACGGAACGGCTTCTTCTTGAACTCGAACCCACAACCGCGGGGAATCCATACGATCCATTATCCTTCTGGCCCCTGCAATAGCTATAGAAAAAAGGCCATTGGTGGGTCGCAAAGTGGCTAACCGCTTCTTTCTCAAATACACATAGCGTATTCTTCCTGTCCTCTTGGAATAGATGATCTTTACATTGTCTGGAAAAAGGTTTCCTCCAACACTCTTCCCAAACTGATAATCCGCTATGCTCCTAATCTTTTGAAGAGCATCAAATTTATCTCGCATGTTTTCACCGTTACAGTTCGACAAGTATGAAGAATAGTTGTGAGAGAATCATAAGTTATAACTTATTCTGTGAAAGAAACGTTTTCCACGCTTTTCACTTTTAGCCATTTCTCCCTTCATTCTTCGGT
>DAOVDC010000036.1 GCA_030669695.1 Candidatus Bathyarchaeota archaeon | reverse complement strand
TCTAATTCTCCTTTTTCACAGGTCACTTGATTCTTGAACAGGCTTCTCAGTCCTGATACTGCTTTTGTGTCACATTAGCAATTGATATAAGCATCTACACTTAATCACATAATTCTTTAAGCACACTAGTAATTTGAAGTGGCGCAGGTGAAAGACAACATGCAAGAGGTAATAGTGCTCGCAGGGGGACAGGGATGGAGACTCAAACCTACCACATGGATTCCAAAACCCCTATTAAAAATAAACAAACAAACCCTTATAGACCATCAAATAAGCTGGCTACGTTCACACGGATTCGAAAACATCATCATAGCATCAAACAGAGACGACCTAACAAAACTCCCAGTCACCTTCTCTGTGGAAAAGGACAACTTGGGAACAGGAGGAGCCACAAAAAAAGCCTTCAAAAAAATCAAAGGAAACACAGCTTACGTCATGAATGTAGACGACATCGTCTTCTACGACCCAAATGAACTCTACGACTACGCCACCAAAGGAGCGGGGACACTCCTCGCCAAACCCATCCTACCTTTCAGCAAAGTAACACTTCGCAACGGAATAGAAGTAGTGAGATTTGAACGCAGACCAACACTTGACATCTACGTAAGTGCTGGTCACCACGTATTCAAAAAAGCGGTAGTTGAAAGATACTTCCCAGAAAAAGGCGACTTCGAACTCACCACGATGCAAAGACTGGCAGACCAAAAAATACTCCGCGGATACACCTACCATGGAATGTGGTTTACAATAAACACCATGAAAGACCTCCTAGAAGCCAGAACATACTTCAAATGATTCTCTTTGACAGTATGTGGGAGGTGGGAAAGTGGTACATTGCGTAAAATGCGGAGCCGAGTTGCCTGAAGACGCAAGATTCTGTCCCAATTGTGGAGCCACAGTCAAAAAAGTTGTGAAAGAAGAATTCTCAATTTCAGCAGACAACCTTGTTAGCAAAGTCAAAGAGCTGATCCGCGAAGGAAATATCACGAGAATCATCATAAGGGACGAAAAAGGCAAAACGCTCCTTGAAATACCCGCCACAGTTGGAGTAGTAGGAGCCATCATAGCCCCGTGGCTTGCAGCGCTGGGAACCATAGCCGCCTTAGCCACAAGATGCACCTTAACAGTTGAAAGAAGAGAATAACACGTTTAGGCCCACAAAAAAGCTTTGTAATCACACTTTCTCGGATGAACTCCACAAATACTGAAAGTAGTCTCTTGCAAACTTGACCAGTCCCATATGATTTGCCCATATAACAAGCGTAGCTTCATCCTCACCGAGAAAAAGCAAAGCCTCTCTACCATCTACAATAACGCCTCCACCAAACATACTATCCCGAACCCTGACCTCTCCAGTCCCAGCCAGCTTCTCCACACCCCAATCATGTGTAACCATAACCTGAACGTTAACTCCATCATCACGCAAACGACTCAACAACGGAACACTGGCGTTCACAAAACCCTTCGCAAACAATGGTGCCGCAACCATTAACTCCTTCCTAGTTTCTCTCAACATCTCCCGTAGCTTCGCCAAAACGCTCAACTCCCCTCGCAGAATCCAGATGTCAGGCTTCTCACGTAGCTCTCTACGTTCATACAAAGGCTGCAATTCGTTCACCACTACACGTTTCCATTTACCCACCATTTCTTCCAACCTAAGCCTAGCCGCCTCTAAAGCCTCGGAAGGAGACTTGGGATAGTAACGTTTAGGCCTTCCACCCTCAGCCTTAACCCAGCCCTTTTTGACTAGACTATTCAGCACCTCGTAGATCTTGGAATAAGGAATCCCTCCTTGCCCGCTAACTTCACTTGCAGTCATCACGCCTCTCTCAAGCAAAGCCAAATACGTGCGGGTCTCGTAGTCGGTCAATCCGACATCATGCAGAAACTTCCTCGCATCCTCACTGACTACGACGCTCAAACCCTTCTCACCTTCTGAAACGTTTGGAAAACTTTTTATATCATATACGCTGCTCTCACCTAAATAATTTACAACTCTCAGTGGTGTCAAACCTGCAAGTTATCAAACAAACCAAAAGCGTATGCTTCAAATGCCTAAAATCTCGCTGGGCTTCCGAGGAGGAAAAGTGAAAAAATGAAAATATTGAAGGAAACAACCAGTGTCTGTCCAAAATGTAACAAAAACGGAATACTCAACGTGATCCCTGCGAAGATAATCGAGTCCGACGGAAAAATCTTGTACGAGAAAGAGTGCAAAAAACACGGAAAATTTCATGATGTCTACTGGTCCGACAGCGAGCTGTATAAAAGAGCTGAAAAATTTAAGTGGGAAGGAAAAGGTCCCGTTGTTGTAAGAGTAAAAAAAGGAAAGTACAGTTGTCCTCAAGATTGCGTAGAACCACTAACTGGTTTATGCGGCTATCATAAAACCAGAACTTGTTTAGGAATCGTCGACGTAACTAATCGCTGTAACTTGCGCTGTCCAACCTGTTTCGCCAATGCCGGTGCGATGGACTACGTCTATGAACCATCTATCGAGGAGTTAGAAGGTGCCTTCCAAGCAATAAAAGATAACGCTGGAAAAGCGGTTCAACTGACCGGAGGAGAGCCAACCGTTCGAGATGATTTACCTGAAATAGCTGAGAGCGCGAGAAAATATTTCCACCACGTTGAAATAAACACAAACGCGATAAGAGTAGCAAGGGATAAAGAATTTCTAAGAAGCCTTGGAAAAGTCACATTTTACATATCATATGACACTGAAAACGACCCAGGGGTTTATGATCAGTTTAGGGGCCATGGAATTTACGACGCAAATACGAGGCATAAAAAACTTGAAAATATGACGGGCCAAGATTTGATGGACATGAAGAAAAAAGCGGTGGATAATGTGGAAGAGGTTGACAGTCGCGTAGTTTTATGTCCCACTATTGGAATGAATAACATAGATCAAGTGTGGTCTATTGTCGAATACGCTATGGATAAAGGTGTGGTCATCAGAGGCGTCGACTTTCAACCTATTTCCTTCGGCGGCAGAGGTGGTGTAAAGCTAAGGACAACCATACCCGACCTTATACTTCGAATAGAAAAAGACAGCGGATTCATAAGTAGGTACGATTGGTACCCTGTTCCCACAGTAGGTCCCTTGTTTGACATAGCTGAATATTATTCGGGAGAACCAGCTCCGTCTTTCACGGTTCATCCCCACTGCGGTATGGCGACAATCCTGGTGAAAATGGAGGAAGGCTGGGTTCCCTTACCGAGATTATTTGACGCTGAAAAGCTTCACAAGGTATTATCAGAGATCGCCAAAGGGCTATCAAAAACGGGACTCGGAAAAATATATGGAAGACTTGAAGCGGCTTACAATTACTACTTCAAATTTAAAGCGGCTATAAAAGATGCTGATCCATTTATCAAAGAAGTTGTAGAAGAAATAATGGACAAAAAAGATTACGACTCGGTGAAAGACCTCTTTGGAAATCGTAGAGTGCTATTCCTTGGAAGTATGCATTTCCAAGACCCGGAGAACATTGATTTTCAAAGGGTTAGAAGATGTGGAATTCATCAGGCTTATCCCGACGGCTCCTTGATGCCTTTCTGCATAATTAATTCAGGATTAGTTGCTAAAAACAGTATGTCTACAAGAGACGCAAAGATGGGACAATTCGGAGTTTCTTGGGAAGAATATTTATCGAGTATAAAGAAAAGGACTAGAAAGCGCAAAAAGTAGAATTAGGAAAGCCTATAAGACACAATGTCCTTCTGAAAATCTCGGTGAAGAATATGGGCGGAGGAAAGAAGAAGACCACTCTCAGGAAGATGGAAAAAGCGCGCACTCGAAAAGGTGCACAAAAGGAAAGCAAACCGAGCAAACCCAGTAGACATATAACCGAAAAGAAGACTGCTGGAATAGTTTCGCCCGACTCCAAAAGTGAAAAGGTCCTCAGTGAGCTGAAAAAGATAAGAGCTCTCACTCCTTACACAGTGGCCTCACGTTTCAACCTGCGTCTAGGCGTGGCCAGAGACCTTCTTGAGGAGCTGGAACGACGACGCGTCATAGAATACGTTTCAGGGAGCAAGAACCTCAAAATATACAAACTCGCAAACTAAAATTTACATTGCCTACGCCTGAACCACCTCTTATCAAGCCATAGAAAAGAGATATCAGATATCTCTAATCAGCTAAGCATACTTTCAGATAGTCTTCTAGGGTTTCGCCTGCGATTACTTCTATGTTGTAGTCTTTTGGATCTATGGAGTGCAAGTAGTTCTTCTGTGGAATGATGACTTTTTTGAATCCCCATGTTTCAGCTGCTTTGATTTTTTCGTGCAAACCGCCGACAGCTGTTACTTGTATTGAGTTGACTACGCCTACGTTGATTTCTCCCGTTACCGCAATGTCTTGTCGTATCGGTTTGCCTTCAATCAATGAGCATAAGAGAATTGCCATGGTGACGCCGGCGCTTGGGCCGTCAACTCCGTAGGCTTGAGCAAAATCTATATGTGTGAAGCATTCTTGGGCGATGTCAGTGCCATATTTCTGTAGGATTACACTTCTGACTTTTACTACGCTGTCTTCGATGAAATTCTGTTTTTCTCCTTTCGCTATGCCGGTAACCCTGTAATAGCCTTTCAGAGAGTTCTTTCGACCTGTACCGTTTTTCTCAAGAAACCCCCTTACGGTTAAAACGTTTCCAGTCATTTCTCCGCTGTATGGATCGGTAACGACAGCGAGTCCGTATATTTGACCGATTTTCGTTCCTTTTGGCCTAATCTCAAGAAGTTTTCCTCTCTCGCTCATTTGATGTTCAAGAATCTGCTTCTGAATTGTCTTGCAGTGGTTTTCTATGGCTTCTTTAACATACCTTCTTTCAACATATTGTTGACCATCATTTATTGCTAATGTGGCGGCTGTTTTCAATATTGCTATCATTGGTCGAAATTTTGTGGCTAAAGCATCTTTCTTGTTGCTTCGCCTACGTCCTTCATCAATGATTTCTTCACATGCCTCTCTACTGAACGGAATCAGATGGAACCGTGAGACCTCCTGAGCAATGAACTGAACGTATTTGCGACGGTTTTCAGCAGTGTTGGGCATATCGTTATTCATTCTAACGACTTTGCCGTAACCATATATTCTGTCCATAAGCGCAGGATGGATTTGGCCAATGCTGTCAAAGTTTCCGGCGCCAACCAGAAAGCACATACAGGGCACGGGTTCGGTTGCCACAGCCATAGCTGCAGTTCCACCTGCACCCCAACGACTCCTCATGGTTACTGGCAATTGTCCATCTTCCAAAACTGTCAGTAACGTGACAGTCTCGTCAGGCTTCAAATTTTTGATTTCATCTATATACAAAATGCCGAGACACGCTCGATGAACATCTCCAGCAGTTACTCTTTGATGCTCCGGCGTGCCGAGACCGCCCGTCTGAAATGGATCCCAAGCTATGCTACCAAAGAGTTGAGCGGTACCGTGACCAGTTGCGTCTATGAAGGGCGCAGCCCTTTTGGAGTTGTCAACTATGAGCTTCGGCACATTCGTCGCCTTCGCTCCTCCAACTCCTTTAGCACCACTCATCGATCCGAAGCGTCCGAGAAAGACTATGAGTACCAGAAACATCAGCGTCATTCCAGCTGGTAGAAAAGTTGTGCTTCCAATTGAAATAAAAGCGTCTAATATGAACCTAAGAAAATTTCCTTCATACACTGTTTGAATGGATATTTGCGTTGGACTCGATAAGTTGATGTCCCAGCGAACTGTTTCTTGCCATAGGTAGAAAAAGCCGGCGAACATGAAAACTATGGCTACACTCATCATTAGATAAACTAGAGTTTTCATTCCCAGTTTCTGGAGGAATAGTTTCTTGCCTTCTTTCAATTTTTCCTTGAAAACTATTTTCTTTCCTTCGCCAGCAGGATGGCACGAGACTTTAGGTTCACTTGGAATCAGCCCATTTCGCCAGCACATAACGTCTTGAAGTTGGATTTTATGTTTCTTGTAGAGCTCGGTCAAATGAGCGGCTAGTGCTCGTCCAATTAGGGACTTGCCGGTGCCTGGGTCTCCAAGCAATAGAAGGTACGGTCCAGGAGAAACCATGTTCCTTGACTGATCTTTTTCTTTTTCTGGGTCTTTCCATGCCTCAAACCATTTCTCTTTTCCCATGTATTTGAGTTTATGAACCCATTCATCTAGACACAAATAGCATTCTTTCAGCGCTTGCCCTTGTCCTATAACCCAGTCAAGAAGGTTGGGAGAAACCGGATAATCTTCCGTAGACTTGAATGACTTCCAGTTCCATTTTTTGCCACGGATAACCTCAGTTCCGTTTCCGAAATAATCCTTAGTTGTTTCTCCCAAGACGTTCGACCTTCGAAGGTTTCAACATCATTTTTACAAGAGAGCGCGCTCTCTCCTTTTCTCTTCAACACTATCAGAATCCATGTTGGTTTAAAGACTTATTTCGAAAAGGAAAATATAGCAAAAGTGGAACCTTATTCACACTAGATCTTTTCTACTCGAATTTTTTTGCCACTTCCTATCTGCTCAAAAAGATGCAGATTCTTTGTGACCTTGCCCATAACATTAACTGGACTGTAGGGTTGGGATTCGCCATAGAAAATGCAGAACGCGTTTCCCATAGGCCAGTAGGCGATGGCACCGTTCTCAACTGTGGATTTCGCTTTTTCTTCTCCCATCTTCACAGGAATTTCGAAGTAAATCTCCTCCTTCCAACGGGCTGCTCGCCCCTCAACTGGAAGCAATTTCACAATAGCGTCTACTGTTCTCGGAGCAAAATAACGAATGAGTTCTCCCTCTGCCTCACCGACCTCTTCAACCAAAAACTTGACAGGTATACGGGACAAGCTTTCCTTTGGCATCTCTTTTACCTCCATACCTTGACACTAAAATGCGCTACCGTCTAGGAAAACGCTGTGTCAATATGTCTTCCAGATATGGTTTACTGATCTCTTGAAGTTCGTATCGAGCTCTTGTGGCAGGTTTGCCTAGTCGTAACACCTTTCGCAGGTCTATGGGGGTGCCAATGACAACTACGTCGCAAGGCGTTTTGTTGATGGTTTCTTCAAGTTCTCCTATCTGCGCCTCATCGTAACCCATGGCAGGAAGCAGTGGTCCCAAATGACCGTATTTGTCAAAAGTAGCTCTTATTGAACCGACAGCGTACGGACGCGGGTCAACTATTTCACTCGC